>NZ_VWWH01000094.1:0-27175 GCF_011753045.1 Burkholderia sp. Ap-955 | reverse complement strand
CTCTTCCGATCTCAGCCGTAGTGCCGCGGCGCGCGGCCATCGCGCGCACGCCGGCCGCGGCTTGCGTGGCAATCACGTCGAGCGCGCGCCGGTGGCCGGCGACGAGCGCGTCGTAGCCGTCGGCGACCGGTTCCGCGACGCTCGTGCGGCAGGTCATCACGGCCTGCGTGGCGAGCGAACGCACGCTCCACACGGCGTCGATCGCCGCGCGCTTGGCCGGCCACGATTCGAAGCGCTGCACGTTCACGCTGATGCGATACACGGGCACGCCGGGCGGGTACGCGGAATTCGCGACGTCGATCGTGCCGAGCTGCGCGGCGAGATCGTCCGACAGCGCGCGGCGGATCTCGTCGGCGGGCGGCGACGCCCAGCGTTCCTGCTCGAGCACGTCGACCTGCGCGGCGTTCTTCTGCACGACCAGCTGGTTCTTCGCGACCTGCTCGGGCACGCCGACGGACGGCACCTCGATCAGGAACGCCGGGTTGGCCGGCGCGGTGCGCAGCGGCGCCGCGGCATCGGCCGGGCTGAGCGTATAGAACCGCGCGGGCGGCGAGCTGCACGCGGCGAGCACGAGGGCGGCGACAGCCGCCGCCGCGCCGCTCGCGAAACCGTTCACGCGTGTCGTCATGGTTGATCTCCTGGCTTGCCCTTGAGCAGCGATTCGGGGTGACGCTCGAGGTAGTCGGCGAGCGCGTTCAGCGACTGCAGCGTGCGTGTGAGCTCCTTCAGCGCGCCGCGCACGTCGGACTGCAGCGGCGAATCCTGCTGCAGCGTCGCTTCGGCGGTCGAGAAGGTCTGCTTCGCGGCCGACAGCGTGTCGCGCGCTTCCGGCGCGACCTGCGTGTCGAGCTGCTTGAACAGCTTGTCGGCGTTCGACAGCGCGCTGTTCAGGTTCGCGCCGATCTGGTCGAACGGCACCTTGTCGAGCTTCTTCGCGATGTCGGCGACCTGCAACTGCAGCTCGTCGAGCGTGTTCGGCACGGTCGGCAGCTCGAGCGGCTGGCGCGCCGTGTCGATCTTCACGGCCGGCGCCTTCGGGAAGAAGTCGAGCGCGACGTACAGCTGGCTCGTCAGCAGGTTGCCGGTGCGCAGCTGGCCGCGCAGCCCGTGCTGGACGAGCCGCTCGACGATCTCGCGGCGGGCCGGTTCGCCCTTGCTCTCGATCGTTTCGCGGAAGCGGCGGCCGAGGCGTTCCGGATACACGTTCATCGTCACCGGCATCAGGAAGTTTTTCGTCTTCGGATCGAAGTCGATGCCGATGTTCGTCACTTCGCCGAGCACGATGCCGCGGAAGTCGACCGTCGCGCCGACCGCGAGCCCGCGCAGCGACTGGTTGAAGTTCATCACGACCTGCAGCGGCTGGCCGTCCGGGTCGCGCATCGCGTCGCCCTCGTCGGCCGCGAGGCGGAACGTCGTGTTGTTCGGCGCCGTCGCGCCGGAGCCCTGGTTCGGTGGCGTCTGGAACGCGATGCCGCCGAGGATCACCGTCGCGAGCGACTGTGTGTTCAGCTTCAGGCCGCTCGAGTCGAGCCGCAGGTCCACGCCGCTCGCCTGCCACCAGCGCGAATTCACGCCGACGTACTGGTTGTACGGCGCATTGACGAACACGTTGAACGTGACGCCCGTGCCGTCCTTGTCGAGCGAGAAGCCGACCACCTGGCCGACCTGCACGCGGCGGTAGTAGACCGGCGAGCCGATGTCGACCGAGCCGAGCGAATCGCCGCGCAGCACGTACTGCGTGCCTTTCTGGTCGCCCGTGACGGCGGGCGGTGACTCGAGGCCCGTGAAGTCGGTCAGCGTATCCTCCGAGCGCCCGGCGTCGACGCCGATGTACGCGCCCGACAGCAGCGTGCCGAGCCCCGACACGCCGGTCGCGCCGACCCGCGGCCGCACGATCCAGAAGCGCGAGCCCTTGACCGCGAAGTCCTCCGCTTCCTTCTTGAGCTGCACCTGGACGAGCACGCGCGACAGGTCCTTCGACAGCTTGATCGTCTTGACCATGCCGATCTCGACGTCCTTGTACTTGACCTGGGTCTTGCCGGGCTCGAGCCCTTCGGCGCTGTGGAAGCTGATCGTGATTTCCGGGCCGCGCTCGCGCACGGACTTGATCACGAGGCCGATGCCGATCAGCGCGGCGATCAGCGGCACGAGCCAGACGAGCGACGGCAGCCAGCCGCTTTTCGTCGAGATCGTCGGATCGGGCGGCCGGGGCGCGTCTTGCTGCGGGCCTTGTGGACTATTCATGGTGATTCCCTGAGGTTTCGACTGGATCCCAGATCAGGCGGGGATCGAACTGCATCGATGCGAGCATCGTCAGGATCACGACGGAACCGAACGCGAGCGCGCCGGGGCCGGCCGTGATGGTGGCGAGCGAACGAAAATGGACGAGCGCGACGGTGAGCGTCACGACGAAGATGTCGAGCATCGACCAGCGGCCGATGCGCTCGACGATCCGGAACAGGCGCGTGCGCTGCAGCGGCCGCCAGGCGGTGCGGCGCTGCGCGCTGATCACGAGGATCAGCAGCACGCAGAGCTTGAGCATCGGCACGAGGATGCTCGCGACGAACACGACGACCGCGAGCGGCCAGTCGCCGGACGTCCAGAAATAGATGACGCCGCTCATGATCGTGTCTTCCTGCGAGCCGACGATCGACGACGTACGCATGATCGGCAGCAGGTTCGCCGGGATATACAGGATCGCGGCCGCGAGCAGCAGCGCCCACGTGCGCATGATGCTGTTCGGCGTGCGCACGTGCAGCGCGCTGCCGCAGCGCGCGCAATGCGCGTGCGGTTGGTCGATCGTCTGCACGAGCCCGCACGCGTGGCAGCTGACGTAGCCCTCGCGGGCGGCGGTCGGCGTCGTCATCGGCGGGGCGCGTCCGGCAGCGGCGCCGCGGTGTCGGGCCCCGCGGGCGAGCGGCCGGCGCGCAGGTCGTCGGCGATGTCCCACACCGTGCGCGGGTCGAACATCAGCACGACGGCGATCATCAGCGTGAGCGCGCCGAACGCGAACAGCGCCGCGTCGGGCACGACGCGCGCGAGGCTCACCATCTTCACGATCGTGACCACGATGCCGAGCATGAACACCTCGATCATCCCCCACGGCCGCACGAGCTGGATCGTGCGCAGCACGAGGTTCAGGCCCGGCGGCACGACGCCGCGGCGGATCGGCAGCAGCACGTAAAGCAGCGCGGCCATCTCGACGAGCGGGAACAGCACGGTCGAGCAGAACACCATCACGCCGACGACTGCCATGTCCTGATGCCACAGCGTGTCGATCGCGCCGATCAGCGTCGTCTGCACGCGCGTGCCGTTCAGGTCCATTTCGAGGATCGGGAACGTCTGCGCGATGATGAACGTGACGAGCGCCGCGACCGCGAGCGCGGTGATGCGCTCGATCTGCGTGGTGCTGTTGCGATAGAGCAGCGCGTCGCAGCGCGGACAGCGCGCGATCTCGCGGCGCCTCAGGCGCGGTTTATGCAACAGTGCGTCGCATTCGTGGCAGGCAATCAGGTCGTATCGTTGCATGGAAAAGGCGGTGTTGCGACGGCTCGGGGAACGCGTCGACGGGGCCGGAACCCGCGCCAATCTTACCAAAAGGCCTTTTTCGGTGTGTCAACGATCGCCAGTTCGGTGACTGATCGGTAACATGACAGGAAGCTGTCAGCCGGCTGGCGGGCCTGTCTTCAGAGTCCGCGCGCGTCAAAAGGTTGCGGTAGCATGGCGCCCTTGACAAGCGTCGGACGCATGGCCGGCGCGGCCGTTCGCTGAACTGAGGAATCCAAGATGGCATCGAAATCGCTGCCGGCCAGGCCGGTACGCTATACGCAGACGGCGATCGCGCTGCACTGGCTGATCGCGCTGCTGATCGTCTGCGCGTTCGCGCTGGGCTGGGTGATGACCGACATCCCGGGCTTCACGCCGACCAAGCTGAAGTACTTCTCGTGGCACAAGTGGATCGGCGTGACGGTCTTCGCGCTGGCCGTCGCGCGCGTGCTGTGGCGTGCGACCCACGTGCCGCCGGCGCTGCCGGGCGGTACGCCCGCGTGGCAGCGCGCGGCGTCGCACGGCGTGCATATCCTGCTGTACGTGCTGATGATCGTGATTCCGGTGACGGGCTACCTGTACAGCTCGGCGTCGAACATCCCGGTCGTCTACCTCGGCATCGTGCCGCTGCCGCGGCTGATCGACCCCGATCCGGTGCTGAAGGAAACCTTCAAGACGCTTCACGTGTCATTGAATTACATTCTGCTTGCGCTCGTTTCGCTGCACGTGGTCGCGGCGCTCAAGCACCAGTTGTTGGACCGCGACGGCCTGCTGTCGCGGATGCTTCCCTTTGCCAAATGAAGGATCCCATGAAAGTGTCTTTCTCCCGCTCCATGCTGACCGCGTTCGCCGCGGTGTCACTTGTCGCGTCGGGCGCGGCGCTCGCCGATGTCGATCTCGCGAAGAGCAAGGTGTCCGCCGTGTCGAAGCAGATGAACGTGCCGACCGAAGGCGCGTTCAAGAAGTTTTCCGCGCAGGTGAAGTTCGACCCGGCGAAAGCCGCGCAGGGCAGCGCCCAGATGACGATCGACGTCGCGAGCTATGACCTCGGCGACAAGATGTACAACGACCAGGTCGCCGGCAAGGACTGGTTCGACGCGAAGGCGTATCCGCAGGCCACGTTCGTGTCGTCGGCGATCGCGCCGGCGGGCGGCAACAAGTACAACGTGACCGGCAAGCTGACGATCAAGGGCAAGTCCGAGAACGTCACGGTGCCCGTCACGGTCACGCAGAGCGGCGCGACGCAGACCTTCGACGGTGTACTGCCGATCAAGCGCTCGGCGTTCAACGTCGGCACCGGCGAGTGGAAGGACACGTCGGTCGTCGCGGACGAAGTGCAGATCAAGTTCCATCTCGTCGCCACCAAGTAAGCGGCGGGCTGTTGCCTCACCCGAATGCCGCGCGAGGGCGCGGCGCCGTTCCAAGGAGAAAAAGTTTGAAAAAGCAACTGATCATCGCCGCAGGCGCGCTGGCAGCATCGCTGTCGTTCTCGGCGTTTGCCGATAGCGCAACGTACCAGTTCGATCCGAGCCACACGTACCCGAGCTTCGAGGCCGACCACTTCGGCGGCCTGTCGGTCTGGCGCGGCAAGTTCGACAAGTCGAGCGGCTCCGTGACGCTCGACCGCGCGGCGAAGACGGGTACGGTCGACGTGACGACCGACATCGCGTCGATCCACACCGGCAGCGCGAAGCTCGACGAGCATCTGCAGACGGCCGAGTTCTTCGACGTGTCCAAGTTCCCGCAGGCGAACTACAAGGGCACGATCAAGTTCGACGGCGACAAGCCGGTGTCGGTGGTCGGCAACCTGACGCTGCATGGCGTCACGAAGCCGGTCACGCTGAAGATCGATTCGTTCAAGTGCATGCCGCACCCGATGCTCAAGCGTGAAGTGTGCGGTGTCGACGCCGTCGGCGAATTCAGCCGCGACGATTTCGGCCTCGACTACGGCAAGCAGTACGGCTTCAAGATGAAGACGAAGCTGCTGATCACGGCCGAAGCCGTCAAGCAGCAGTAAGCCCGCCAGCCGGGCCGGCGTTCGCGCCGGCCCGCCGCGAGCCCGCCGCCGCGTTCCCGTCAGGGAGCGCGGCGGTATTTTTTTGCGCGCCTATAATCGCCCGAGCGCCGTGCGCGGCGCCGGGCAGGCCGACGGCGCGCGCGGCCGCTTCGCACAGAACGTACAACGACAAGGAGATCGCCGATGCATGCCGTCACGCAGTCCCGTTCCATTGCTTCGTCGCCGCGCGTCTGGCGCGCGGTGGTCGCCGCGTCGATCGGCAACGCGCTCGAGTGGTTCGATCTCGTCGTCTACGGCTTCTTCGCGGTGACGATCTCGAAGCTGTTCTTCCCGGCCGGCAACGACACCGTGTCGCTGCTGCTCACGCTCGGCACGTTCGGCGTGTCGTTCTTCATGCGCCCGCTCGGCGCGATCGTGCTCGGCGCGTACGCCGACCGCGCCGGCCGCAAGGCCGCACTCACGCTGTCGATCCTGCTGATGATGGGCGGCACGCTGATCATCGCGGTGCTGCCGACCTACGAGACGATCGGCGTTGCCGCGCCGGTGATCCTCGTCGCCGCGCGGCTGATGCAGGGCTTCTCCGCCGGCGGCGAGTTCGGCAGCGCGACCGCGTTCCTCGCCGAGCACGTGCCGGGCCGGCGCGGCTTCTTCGCGAGCTGGCAGGTCGCGAGCCAGGGGCTCACGACGCTGCTCGCCGCCGGCTTCGGCACCGTGCTGAACGCGCAGCTCACGGCCGCGCAGATGGCGTCGTGGGGCTGGCGCGTGCCGTTCTTCTTCGGCCTGCTGCTCGGGCCGGTCGCGTACTACATCCGCACGAAGGTCGACGAGACCCCCGAATTCCTCGCGGCGGAAGGCACCGCGAACCCGCTGCGCGACACGTTCGCGTCGCACAAGGCGCGCCTCGTCGCCGCGATGGGCGTGGTCGTGCTCGGCACCGTCGCGACCTATCTCGTGCTGTTCATGCCGACCTACGGCGTGAAGCAGCTCGGCCTCGCGCCGTCGGCTGCGTTCGCGGCGATCCTCGTGGTCGGCGTGATCCAGATGGCGTTCGCGCCGCTCGTCGGCCACTGGTCGGACACCTACGGCCGCGTACGCGTGATGGTCGCGCCGGCCGTCGGCATCCTCGTGCTGATCTACCCGGCATTCGCGTACCTGGTCGCCCATCCGGGCTTCGGCACGCTGATCGCGCTGCAGGTGCTGCTCGCGTTCCTGATGACGGGCTACTTCGCGGCGCTGCCGGGTTTGCTGTCCGAAGTGTTTCCGGTGCAGACGCGCACGACCGGGATGTCGCTTGCGTATAACGTCGCGGTGACGATCTTCGGCGGCTTCGGGCCGTTCATCATCGCGTGGCTGATCAAGGCGACCGGGATGAAGACCGCGCCGAGCTTCTACCTGATGTTCGCGGCCGTGCTGAGCCTCGTGGCGCTGGTCGTGCTGCGCAAGCGGTTCGGCTTCCGGTAACAGGACGGGCGGCGTGCGTCAGTTGCCGGCGTGCTCGCACACGGGTTGGGCGGGCATCAGTTGCGACTTGGCTTCGACGGTCCGCACCGGATGCCCGGCGAGCGCCGCAAGCGCCTGACCGAGCTGCCAGTCGGTTGTCGTGCCGAACTCGCGCTGCGGCAGCGCCGCGCTCTTCGCGGTATCGATCTTCGCGAGCATGCGCTGCTCGCGCAGCTTCTGCCGTTCCTTGCGCACCTTCGCGAACGGATCGGGCGCCAGCCGGTCCGCGTACGGCGCGCGGGCGAGGTCGGCTTCCCGGTACCACAGCAGCACGCCGTCGACGTCCGAGTCGCGGCGCGGCGGCACGAGCCAGTCCGGCACGACGCCGTAGCCGTCCATCGGGCAGCCGTTCGGCCGCAGGTTGCGCGCGAACGTGAAATTCAGGCGCGTGCCGTCGATCAGGTCGACGCCCGTCTGCGCAAGCCCCTTCCCGTAGGTCGGCATGCCGAGCAGCTTCGCGCGGCCGAGATCCTTCAGTGCCGCCGCGGTCGCTTCGGCGGCCGACGCGCTTTGTCCGTCGACCAGCACGACGAGCGGCACGGTGCGCCACCAGTCGTCGGCCTGCAGCGGCGCGAGCGGATCCTGGCCGTGCATGACCGGTAATTCGTAATCGGGCCAGTTGGTCGTATAGCGGCGGCGGTTGGCGTCGCCGCGCTCGACCGTCACCATCGCGGTGCGGTCGCGGCCCGCGAACAGCGCGGTGATGCCGATCGCTGCATTGAGCGCGCCGCCGCCGTTGATGCGCAGGTCGAGGATCACGCCTTTCACCGGCGGGCCCGTGCGGCGCGCGGCCTGCACCGCGTCGATGTAGTCGCCGACGGCCGGTTCGGGGAAGCTCGACAGCCGCGTGTACAGGATGTCGCCGTCGAGGCGTTTCGCGGTCGCCGGATGGGGCTTGAGGATCGTCCGCACCGGCGCGAAGCTCAGCACCGCGTGCGACGGGCCGCGCTGGACCGTGAGCTTCAGCGGCACGCCCGCATCGCCCTTGGCGAGTTTGATCAGGTCGGCAGGGTCGATGCCGACGACGCTCGCATCGTTCATTGCGACGACGAGATCGTCGGCGCGCACACCGGCCTTTTCCGCGGGCGCGTCGGGCATCACGTCGACGATGTGCAGCCCGTCGGGCCGCGTCTCGAACACGATGCCGATGCCGGGCGTGCCGTCACGCGTGCGCCGTTCGTCGTCGCGCCGCTCCTGCTCCTCCTTCGCGTCGAAGAAACGTGCGTACGGCAGCGTCTTGATTCCCGCGTGGGTCGTTGCGTCGAGCAGTTCGCCGATGTCGACGTCGGTCAGGTGCTGCTTCTTGAGCACGTCGACGGCCGCCTTGAGCTCGCAGATCTGCGGCTCCCAGTCGGGCGGGCAGGGCGAAGGCGGATGGGTGGGGGCGGGCGAAGCGGCTGCGGGCGTCGAAGCGGCGGATGCGGGCGGGGCCGACGCCGGCTGCTGCGCACCGACGGATGACGCACACGGCAGGAGCGCGGCCGTGACGGCGGCGCAAACGGCAAGGCGAAGAGCGACACGCGTGGGAGGCATCATCGGAACCGCACGTTTGAACGGAGGGCGAAGGTGCTGTCCCGCTGACGCACGGTCGGCCGGAAAGTGGCGCGGCGGGACGGTCACGATTGTAGCCGACGCGCGTGACGGGGCAGGGCGAGCGGGCGGCGCGATGCGCGGCAGCGGCGCGGGCATGAAAAAGCCGGCCCAACCGGGCCGGCTTTTCGTCTGTGCCGAAGCAGCGTGGTGCTTAAACCTGCGCGCCTGCGTTCGGATCGTCCGGATCGTGCGCGGACTTCTTTTCCTTGATCAGGTCTTCGCGCTTGATGCCGAGCCACATCGCGAGCGAGCCCGCGACGAACACCGACGAGTAGATGCCGAACATGATGCCGACCGTCAGCGCGAGTGCGAAGTAGTGCAGCGTCGGGCCGCCGAAGAAGAACATCGACAGCACCATCATTTCGGTCGACGTGTGCGTGATGATCGTCCGCGACATCGTGGTCGTGATCGCATGGTTGATCACTTCCTGCACGCTCATCTTGCGTTCGCGGCGGAACGTTTCGCGGATCCGGTCGAAGATGACGACCGACTCGTTGACCGAGTAACCGAGCACCGCGAGGATCGCCGCGAGCACCGCCAGCGAGAACTCCCACTGGAAGAACGCGAAGAAGCCGAGAATGATCACGACGTCGTGCAGGTTGGCGATGATGCCGGCCACCGCGTACTTCCACTCGAAGCGGAACGACAGGTAGATCACGATGCCGATCACGACGCACGCGAGCGCGAGCAGGCCGTCGGTCGCGAGCTCCCGGCCGACCTGCGGGCCGACGAACTCGACGCGCTGCAGCGTGACGTCCGGGCTCTGCGCCTTCAGCGCGCCCATCACCTGGTCGCTCTGCTGCGCGGACGTGAGGCCTTCCTTCAGCTGCAGGCGGATCAGCACGTTGCGCGACGTGCCGAAGTTCTGCACCTGCGCGTCGGCATAGCCGAGCTTGCCGAGCGTCGCGCGCACGGGCTCGAGTTCAGCGGCCTGCTGGTACTGCACCTCGATCACCGTCCCGCCGGTGAATTCGACGGACAGGTGCAGCCCGCGGTGGAACAGGAAGAACACGGCGGCGAGGAACGTGACCAGCGAGATCACGTTGAACACCAGCGCGTGCCGCATGAACGGAATGTCTTTACGGATGCGGAAAAATTCCATGGTCTTCTCCGGGGCCTTATTGGGTCGAGCCCGGTTTCTTCGGCGACACGCCTTGCTGCGCGCGGTTGCGCAGCTGCGGCTTGCCGGCGCGCGGCGCGTTGCCCTTCGCGGGGGCGGCGAGCTTCGCGGCGCGTGCGGTGTCGGTCGATTCGTCGGCGTCGGTGAACGACGCGGCGGCAGCGGCGCCTTCCGGCTTCCACACCTGGCCGATCGCGAGCGACTTCAGCTTCTTGCGGCCGCCGTACCAGAGGTTGACGATCCCGCGCGAGAAGAACACCGCGGAGAACATCGACGTCAGGATACCGAGGCAGTGCACGATCGCGAACGCGCGAACCGGGCCCGAGCCGAACGCGAGCAGCGCGAGGCCGGCGATCAGCGTCGTGACGTTCGAGTCGAGAATCGTCGCCCACGCATGCGCGTAGCCGGCCTGGATCGCGGTCTGCGGCGGCTGGCCGGCGCGTAGTTCTTCACGCACGCGCTCGTTGATCAGCACGTTCGAATCGATTGCCATACCGAGCGCGAGCGCGATTGCGGCGATACCGGGCAGCGTCAGCGTCGCCTGCATCAGCGACAGCACGGCGACGAGCAGCAGCAGGTTCACCGACAGGCCGATCACCGAGATCACGCCGAACAGCATGTAGTACGCGATCATGAACACGGCGATCGCGCAGAAGCCCCAGATCACCGAGTGGACGCCCATCTTGATGTTGTCGGCGCCGAGGCTCGGGCCGATCGTGCGTTCCTCGATGATGTCCATCGGCGCCGCGAGCGAACCGGCGCGCAGCAGCAGCGCGAGGTCGGCCGCAGCCTGCGGCGTCGGCTGGCCCGTGATCTGGAAGCGGTCGCCGAGTTCCGACTGGATCGTCGCGACCGTCAGCACTTCGCCCTTGCCCTTCTCGAACAGCACCATCGCCATCGGCTTGCCGATGTTCTCGCGCGACACCGCGCGCACCGAGCGGCCACCCGCCGAATCGAGGCGGATGTTGACCGACGGACGCTGGTGCTCGTCGAAGCCGGCCGATGCATCGATGATGCGGTCGCCCGTGAAGATCACTTCCTTCTTCAGCAGCACCGGCGCCTGGTTGCCCTGCGTGAACAGCTCTTCACCCGGCGGCACCGGGTCGTTCGGGTTCGGGTGCGTGTTGATCGGATCGGCGAGGCGCGCCTCGAGCGTCGCGGTGCGGCCGATGATGTCCTTCGCCTTCGCGGTGTCCTGCACGCCCGGCAGCTCGACGACGATACGGTCGCTACCTTGCTGCTGCAGGATCGGCTCGGACACGCCGAGTTCGTTCACGCGGTTATGGAGCGTCGTCAGGTTCTGCTTGAGCGCGGCGTCCTCGACGGACTTCTGCACGGCCGGCGTGAACGTGCCGACGACCTGCGTGCCGCCACCGCCGGGCTGGGTCGCCCATTGCAGTTCGGTGATCGACAGCGCGAGCAGCTTGCGGGCGTCTTCCGCCGTCTGCGCATCGCTGAAGTTGACGACCACGGACTGGTCGACGCGGCTCACGCCGCCGTCGCGGATGTTCTTGTCGCGCAGCAGCGTGCGCGCGTCGGACGCGTCGGAATCGAGCTTCTTCGTCAGCGCGCCCGTCATGTCGACCTGGAGCAGGAAGTGGACGCCGCCACGCAGGTCGAGGCCGAGATACATCGGCAGCGCGTGCAGGGAGGTCAGCCAGCGCGGCGACGCGCTCTGCAGGTTCAGGGCGACGACGTACTGCGGATCGTTCGGGTCGGCGTTCAGCGACTTCTGCAGCAGGTCCTTGACGCGCAGCTGCGTATCGGTGTCCTTCAGGCGCACGCGGATGTTCGCGTTGGTCGCCGTGTTCTCGAAGGTGACGTCGTCCGGCGTGATCTGCGCGGACGCGAGCGCCGATTCGACCTGGGTCAGCGTGGTCGAGTCGAGCTTGACCGTGGCCTTGCCGCTCGACACCTGCACCGCCGGCGCTTCGCCGAAGAAGTTGGGCAATGTGTACAGAAGGCCGATGGCGAGCGCCACGACCATCACGACATATTTCCAGAGTGGGTAACGATTCATGAGGGAGCCGAACGGGTGGTTGGCGTGAAAGCGTCGCGTCCGGCGCCGCGGCGGCCCGCTCTCTCAGGCGGGCACGGCGCGGGGAGCCGGACGCTCGGTGAAGGGCTTACAGCGACTTGATCGTGCCCTTCGGCAGAATGGTCGTGACCGCGGCCTTCTGCACGGTGATTTCGGTGCCTTCGGCGATTTCGACGCCGATGTAGCCTTCGGTGACCTTCGTCACCTTGCCCACGAGGCCGCCGCTCGTGACGACTTCGTCGCCCTTGGCCATGGCCGCGAGCATGTTGCGGTGCTCCTTCTGACGCTTCATCTGCGGACGGATCATGATGAAGTAGAGCACGGCAAACATCAGGATGAGCGGCAGGAAGCTCATCAGGCTCGATTCGGCGCCACCGGCACCTTGGGCGAACGCGTTGGAAATGAACGGCACGTTGGTCTCTCCGTAGGGGAAGATCGAAAAATAAGCCGGTTATTCTACCACCGGCCCCATGCGCAAACGGATCGGCAAATGCGCTTTCGGATCAAGCTGTTAAAGCGCGAACCGGTACCGTTGCGACTTGTTTGGAAAGGCAATTGTAATATTTGGCGGTCGGGTTCGACAGTTGGGGTGCGTTATTTAGTACACGTCCCATGTGACGGGCCGCCCATCGAGCCGCCCGCACGTCTGCCGGCCCGTCAGTCGACGCCTCTCGCACGGTCCTCCGCGAAGCGCTGGCGGAACGCGTCGAACGTGTGGGTCTCGATCGCTTCGCGGATCTCGCCCATCAGCTGCAGGTAGTAGTGCAGGTTGTGGATCGTGTTGAGCTGTGCGCCGAGGATCTCGCCGACGCGGTGCAGGTGATGCAGGTAGCCGCGCGAGAAGTTCTGGCACGTGTAGCACGTGCAGCTCGCGTCGAGCGGCTTCAGCGAGTTCTTGTGCGTCGCGTTGCGGATCTTCACGTCGCCGAAGCGGGTGAACAGCCAGCCGTTGCGCGCGTTGCGGGTCGGCATCACGCAGTCGAACATGTCGACGCCGTTGGCGACGCCCTCGACCAGGTCCTCCGGCGTGCCGACGCCCATCAGGTAGTGCGGCTTGTTGGCCGGCAGTTTCGGGCCGACGTGGCGCAGCACGCGCATCATGTCTTCCTTCGGCTCGCCGACCGACAGCCCGCCGATCGCGAGGCCGTGGAAGCCGAGTTCCGCGAGGCCCGCGAGCGATTCGTCGCGCAGGTCCTCGAACATCCCGCCCTGGACGATCCCGAACAGCGCATTCGGGTTGCCGAGCCGGTTGAATTCGTCGAGCGAGCGCTTCGCCCAGCGCAGCGACATGCGCATCGAGTCGGCCGCTTCCTTGTGCGTGGTCGGCACGCCGTTGGTCGCATACGGCGTGCACTCGTCGAACTGCATCACGACGTCGGAGTTCAGCACCTTCTGGATCTGCATCGACACTTCCGGCGACAGGAACAGCTTGTCGCCGTTGATCGGCGACGCGAACGTCACGCCGTCCTCGGTGATCTTGCGCAGGTCGCCGAGCGAGAACACCTGGAAGCCGCCCGAGTCGGTCAGGATCGGCTTGTTCCAGCCCATGAAGGCGTGCAGGCCGCTGTGCGCGTCGATCGTGTCGAGGCCCGGGCGCAGCCACAGGTGGAACGTGTTGCCGAGGATGATCTGGGCCTTGATCTCGTGCAGCTCGCGCGGCTGGATCGCCTTCACGGTGCCGTACGTGCCGACCGGCATGAAGATCGGCGTTTCGACCACGCCGTGGTTGAGCTTCACGCGGCCGCGGCGCGCATGGCCGTCGGTCGTCAGCAGTTCGAATTCGAGCCCGTTCGCCGGGCGGTCCTGCACGGGGGCGTGCGTATCAGCGTGCGTATCGTGGGATGAACCTTCGGTCATCGCGTCATTCTCCTTGCCACCGGAGAACAGTCCGGCGCATGTTGGAAACGCCGCCGGAAGACCGGCGGCGGGGAAAAGCGGGTGCGTGCGAGCATCGCACGCACAACGTGAAAGCGGAACCTGGCCGTTCGGTACGGCGGCCGGCCTCCTTGCCGCGCTTACGCGCCCGGCGCCTCCGGCGTGTCGCGCCGCGTGAGCAGCATCGCGTCGCCGTAGCTGAAGAAGCGGTAGCGCTCGTCGATCGCGTGCCGGTACGCGGCGCGGATCGTCTCGACGCCCGCGAACGCGGACACCAGCATCAGCAGCGTCGATTTCGGCAGGTGGAAGTTCGTGACCAGCCGGTCGACCACGCGGAAACGATAGCCGGGCGTGATGAAGATATCGGTCTCGGCCTGCGTGGCCGCGAGCGGGCGGCCCGCTTCGTCGGCCGCGCGCGCCGCGGCTTCGAGCGCGCGCATCGACGTCGTGCCGACCGCGATCACGTTGCCGCCGCGCGCACGGGTCGCGGCGATCTTGTCGACGAGCGACTGCGGCAGGTCGTACCACTCGCTGTGCATCTTGTGCTCGGCGATGTTGTCGACGCGCACCGGCTGGAACGTGCCGGCGCCGACGTGCAGCGTCAGCGTCGCGCGCTCGACGCCCATCGCGTCGAGCCGGTCGAGCATCGGCTGGTCGAAGTGCAGCCCGGCCGTCGGTGCGGCGACCGCGCCCGGGTTGCTCGCGTAGACGGTCTGGTAGCGCGTCTCGTCGGTCGCGTCCGGATCGTGCTCGATATAGGGCGGCAGCGGCAGGCGGCCGTACTGCTCGATCAGGTCGAGGCACGGCTCGGGGAAGTTCAGCGTGAAGAACGGGTCGACGCGCTCGCCGACCGTCACGTCGAACGCATCGGCGAGGCGCAGCGTCGTGCCGGCGCCCGGCGACTTGCTCGCGCGGATCTGCGCGAGCGCCGTGTGCGTGCCGGTCACGCGCTCGATCAGCACCTCGATCTTGCCGCCGCTGGCCTTCTGGCCGAAGAAACGCGCCTTCAGCACCTTGGTATCGTTGAAGACGAGCAAGTCGCCGGCCGCGATGCACGACGGCAGCTCGGTGAAATGGCGGTCGACCAGGCGTGCGGGCGCGACGGTGCCGTCGACCTCAAGCAGGCGGCTCGCGGTGCGATCGGGCAGCGCGGTTTGTGCAATCAGCTCGGGCGGCAGATTGAAATCGAAATCGGAAAGCGTGAACATGCGGGCTGGTTCGAAGCGGCCGGCGGGCGTCGCCGGCGGGGCGGAAACGCGTAAATGGGGCGCGCGAGCCGCTATGATGACGGGATGCGCGGCCTGGCCGGCGTCGTTCGGTCGGACGACGTGAAAGCCGCTATTGTACTTGCCTTGCGAAGCACCCAGACGATCCGATGCCTGTGTCACCACGCCGTTCCCCCGCTGCCGTTGCCGATTCCGCCGATCCGTTCGACGCGGAGGATGCCGCGCCGCCCGCGCAAAGCGCGGGGGAGCGTGATTCCGCGGAGCGCACCGCGCCGCGCCGCGCTGGCCCGAAGCGCGGCGCCGACGGCAGGCTCGCGCAGCCGGCCGCCGCCGCGCCCGATGCCGATGGCGCTGCTGAAAGCGACGCGGCAGGCGCGGCAGGCGCGGCAGGCGCGGCAGGCGCGAAGCGCAAGAAGAAGCCCGCCGCCGACAAACCCGTGAAGACCGTCGACAAGCTCGCGAAGCTCGGCCTCACGCGCTCGATCGATCTCGTGCTGCATCTGCCGATGCGCTACGAGGACGAAACCACGCTCACGCCGATCGGCGAGCTGCTGCCGGGCGGCATCGCGCAGACCGAAGGCGTCGTGTTCGACAACGAGGTCACATTCCGTCCGCGCCGCCAGCTGGTCGTGAAGATCCAGGACGACGACGGGGAGCATCTCGTGCTGCGTTTCCTGAATTTCTACGGCTCGCAGGTCAAGCAGATGGCCGTCGGCCAGCGCCTGCGCGTGCGCGGCGACGTGCGCGGCGGTTTCTTCGGGATGGAGATGGTGCATCCGGCCGTGCGCGTCGTCGAAGCCGATGCGCCGCTGCCTCAGGTGCTCACGCCCGTCTACCCGAGCACGGCCGGCGTGTCGCAGGCCTATCTGCGCAAGGCGATCGAGAATGCGGTCGAGCGCACGCCGCTGCCCGAGCTGCTGCCGCCCGAGATCCAGCGCGACTATCTGAAGCCGCTCGACGTGCCGACCCTCGAGCAGGCGGTGCGGATCCTGCATCACCCGCGCGTCGATTCCGATGAAGCCGCGCTGATGGACGGCTCGCATCCGGCGTGGACGCGTATCAAGTTCGAGGAGCTGCTCGCGCAGCAGCTGTCGCTCAAGCGCGCACACGAGGAGCGCCGCACGCGTGCGGCGCCCGCGATGCCGCGCCGCGCCGCGAGCGATGCCGATGCATTGACGACCCGGCTCTACGCGGCGCTGCCGTTCACGCTGACGGGCGCGCAGGCGCGCGTCGTCGATGAAATCGCGAACGATCTGACCCTTGCGCACCCGATGCAGCGCCTGCTGCAGGGCGACGTCGGCAGCGGCAAGACGGTCGTCGCGGCGCTGGCCGCCACGCAGGCGATCGACGCCGGCTACCAGGCCGCGCTGATGGCGCCCACCGAAATCCTCGCGGAACAGCACGCGCGCAAGCTGCGCGCGTGGCTCGAGCCGCTGGGCGTCACCGTCGCGTGGCTCGCGGGCAGCCTGAAGGCGAAGGAGAAGCGCGCGGCGATCGAGGCGGCGGCGCTCGGCACCGCGCAGCTCGTGATCGGCACGCACGCGATCATCCAGGATACGGTCGAATTCGCGCGGCTCGGCCTCGTGATCGTCGATGAGCAGCACCGCTTCGGCGTCGAGCAGCGGCTCGCGCTGCGTGCGAAGGCCGCGAATGCGGCCAACGGCGCGCGCGACTTCCAGCCGCACCAGCTGATGATGTCGGCCACGCCGATTCCGCGCACGCTCGCGATGACGTATTACGCCGATCTCGAAGTCTCGACGATCGACGAGCTGCCGCCGGGCCGCACGCCCGTGCTGACGCGCCTCGTCGGCGATGCGCGGCGCGACGAGGTGATCGCCCGCGTGCGCGAGGCCGCGCTGACCGGGCGCCAGGTGTACTGGGTGTGCCCGCTGATCGAGGAGAGCGAGACGCTGCAGCTGCAGACCGCCGTCGAGACTTACGAGACGCTGGCCGCCGCGCTTCCGGAGCTGAAGGTCGGGCTCGTGCACGGCCGGCTGTCGCCGGCCGACAAGGCGGCCGTGATGGAAGCGTTCACGCGCAACGAAGTGCAGCTGCTCGTCGCGACGACCGTGATCGAGGTCGGCGTCGACGTGCCGAACGCGTCGCTGATGGTGATCGAGCACGCCGAGCGCTTCGGCCTTGCGCAACTGCACCAGTTGCGCGGCCGGGTCGGGCGCGGGACCGCCGCGTCGGTGTGCGTGCTGCTGTACACGGGGCCGCTGTCGCTCACAGGCCGCGAGCGGCTGAAGACGATGCGCGAGACGACCGACGGCTTCGAGATCGCCCGGCGCGACCTCGAGATCCGCGGCCCCGGCGAATTCCTCGGCGCACGCCAGTCGGGCGCGGCGATGCTGCGCTTCGCGAACCTTGAGACCGACGGCTGGCTGATCGATCCGGCCCGCGAAGCCGCGACGCGGCTGATTGCCGCGTATCCCGAGGTCGTCACGCAGCATCTCGCGCGCTGGCTCGGCGCGCGGGAGCAGTATCTGAAGGCCTGATCCGCGGGTCGGGGCCGGATTTAAAACCGCCGTTCGAAGCATTCCGATGCAGAGAAACTTGGCGAACCGGTGTCACAGGGTGTATAAATTAAACCTATCGCTTGTATATCTCTGATTGACCCACAATGACGCTGACTGAATTGAAATACATCGTCGCGGTCGCGCGCGAACGGCATTTCGGCCGCGCGGCCGAAGCATGCTTCGTGAGCCAGCCGACGCTGTCGGTGGCGATCAAGAAGCTCGAAGACGAGCTCAACGTGCAGATTTTCGAACGCGGCGCGAGTGAAGTGAGCGTGACGCCGATCGGTGACCAGATCGTCACGCAGGCGCAGCGCGTGCTCGAGCAGACCTTCGCGATCAAGGAGATCGCGAAGCAGGGCAAGGATCCGCTGGTCGGCCCGTTCCGCCTCGGTGTGATCTACACGATCGGGCCCTATCTGCTGCCGACGCTCGTCAAGCAGATGATCCAGCGTGTCCCGCAGATGCCGCTGATGCTGCAGGAAAACTACACGCTGAAGCTGCTCGAACTGCTGAAGCAGGGCGAGATCGACGCCGCGATCATGGCGCTGCCGTTTCCGGAAACCGGCCTGATGGTGCGCCCGCTGTACGACGAGCCGTTCGTCGTCGCGCTGCCCGCCGGCCATCCGTGGGAAAAGCGCGAGGAAATCGACGCCGAGGATCTCAAGCAGGAAACCATGCTGCTGCTCGGCAACGGCCACTGCTTCCGCGATCACGTGCTCGGCGTGTGCCCTGAGCTGATGCGCTTCTCGCAAACGGCCGACGGCATCCAGAAGACCTTCGAGGGCTCGTCGCTCGAGACGATCCGCCACATGGTCGCAAGCGGCGTCGGCATTACCGTGCTGCCGCGGATGTCGGTCGCCGAGATCGGCCCGCGCGCGAATGGCCCCGATGCCGAACTGCTGTCGTACGTGCCGTTCAACGAGCCGGTGCCCGACCGCCGCGTGGTGCTCGTGTGGCGCAAGAGCTTCACGCGGATGCCCGCGATCGATGCGATCAGCGATGCGATTTCCGCGTGCGAGCTGCCGGGCGTCGCGAAGCTCGACATGCCGGCGACGATGAACTGAGCACGCTGCAGCATGCGCGTGTGGCAGCACGATGAACGGGGTCTTGCGACCCCGTTTATTTTTCTCTATCGAATAGATGAAATTTATCAAATTCAATTAATCGATAGATATCGATAGAATCCTCTACATGGATCGGCGTGATGTCGACGACTGATCAGCACGTTGGATGCAAGCGTCAAAGGAGGATGTCATGATGCGGTCGGTATTGCAGCACGCGCAGCGGAACATCCCGTCGCGCGACGCGGTCGTACATCGCGCCAGGGCGGCGGTTCGCAGCCTGCGTCCGATTGCGTTCGCGTACCTGGCGGACCGTGTGTATGGTGGCTGAAGATCGCCGCGCGCCGGTTCAGTGTTCCCCCGATTCACTCGCCGTCAAGCCATGAGGGAGCATCGCATGTCCGAAAACTTCAATATCGCCCGCAGCGCCGGCACCGCGCCTGCCGGCAGCCGGTTCCCCGTGCGTCCCTGCGGCACATCACGGCGGGCGCGCGCACCACAGGCCACGCACGACATCCCGTAGTACGACAGGAGGACCAACCTGTTCCGTTTCCCATCCCCGCAATGACACTCCACCCACCGCGCCCGGCATGCCGCCGGAGCAGACGGATGGAGTCATACGAGCAAGCCAAGGAGAAATCGCATGTCGAACGAAACGAAGTGCCCGTTCAACCACACCGCTGGTGGCGGCACGACGAACAAGGACTGGTGGCCGAATCAGCTTGACCTGAACATCCTGCATCGGCATTCGGCGCTGTCCGACCCGATGGACAAGGATTTCGACTACGCCGAAGCGTTCAAGAAGCTGGACCTCGCGGCGGTGAAGAAGGACCTGCACGCACTGATGACGGCGTCGCAGGACTGGTGGCCGGCCGACTTCGGCCACTATGGCGGCCTGTTCATCCGCATGGCCTGGCACAGCGCCGGCACGTACCGCACGGCCGACGGCCGCGGCGGCGCGGGCGGCGGGCAGCAGCGCTTCGCGCCGCTCAACAGCTGGCCGGACAACGTCAGCCTCGACAAGGCCCGCCGCCTGCTGTGGCCGATCAAGCAGAAGTACGGCCGCAACATCTCGTGGGCCGACCTGCTGATCCTGACCGGCAACGTCGCGCTCGAATCGATGGGCTTCAAGACTTTCGGCTACGCCGGCGGCCGCGTCGATACGTGGGAACCGGACGACGTGTACTGGGGTTCGGAAAAGATCTGGCTGGAACTGAGCGGCGGCCCGAACAGCCGCTACACGGGCAAGCGCGAACTCGAAAGCCCGCTCGCCGCGGTGCAGATGGGCCTGATCTACGTGAACCCGGAAGGTCCGGACGGCAACCCCGACCCGGTCGCCGCCGCGCACGACATCCGCGAGACGTTCGCGCGCATGGCGATGAACGACGAAGAGACGGTCGCGCTGATCGCGGGCGGCCATACGTTCGGCAAGACGCACGGCGCCGGTCCGGCCTCGAACGTCGGCCCCGAGCCGGAAGCCGCGGGCCTCGAGCAGCAGGGTCTCGGCTGGAAGAGCACGTTCGGCACGGGCAAGGGCAAGGACGCCATCACGAGCGGCCTCGAAGTCACGTGGACCTCGACGCCGACGCAGTGGAGCAACGACTTCTTCAAGCACCTGTTCAGCTACGAGTGGGAGCTCACGAAGAGCCCGGCCGGCGCGCACCAGTGGGTCGCGAAGGACGCCGGCGAAGTGATTCCGGATGCATTCGACGCGTCGAAGAAGCATCGCCCGACGATGCTGACGACCGACCTGTCGCTGCGTTTCGATCCGGCCTACGAGAAGATTTCGCGCCGCTTCTACGAGAACCCGGCCGAGTTCGCCGACGCGTTCGCCCGCGCGTGGTTCAAGCTCACGCACCGCGACATGGGCCCGCGTTCCCGCTATCTCGGCCCGGACGTGCCGGCGGAACACCTGCTGTGGCAGGACCCGATCCCGGCCGTCGATCACCCGCTGATCGACGACGCCGACGTCGCCGCGCTGAAGGCGAAGGTGCTGGCCTCGGGCCTGTCGGTGTCGCAGCTCGTGTCGACCGCATGGGCGTCGGCTGCGACGTTCCGCGGGTCGGACAAGCGCGGCGGCGCGAACGGTGCGCGTATCCGCCTGGCGCCGCAGAAGGACTGGGAAGTGAATCGTCCGGCGGAACTCGCGACGGTGCTCGAGACGCTCGAAGGCGTGCAGAAGGCGTTCAACGACGCGCAGACGGGCGGCAAGAAGGTGTCGCTCGCCGACCTGATCGTGCTGGCCGGTGCGGCCGGTGTCGAGCAGGCTGCGAAGAACGCGGGTGTCGCGGTGACGGTGCCGTTCGCACCGGGCCGTGCGGATGCGTCGCAGGAAGAGACCGATATCGAAGCGATGGCCGTGCTCGAGCCGGTCGCGGACGGTTTCCGCAACTTCCTGAAGCACGCGTACCAGACGCCGGCCGAGGCGCTGCTGGTCGACAAGGCGCAACTGCTGACGCTGACCGCGCCCGAAATGACGGTGCTCGTCGGTGGCCTGCGTGTGCTCGGTGCGAACGCCGGCGATGCGAAGCTGGGCGTGTTCACCGACCGTCCGGAAGCGCTGACGAACGACTTCTTCGTGAACCTGCTGGACATGGGCACGGAATGGAAGCCGGTGTCGGCCGCGAACGACGTGTTCGAAGGGCGCGATCGGGCGACGGGCCAGGTCAAGTGGACGGGCTCGCGCGTCGACCTGATCTTCGGCTCGCATGCGCAACTGCGTGCGCTGGCCGAGGTGTACGGCAGCGCGGATGCGAAGGAGAAGTTCGCGCACGACTTCGTCGCGGCCTGGAACAAGGTGATGAACCTGGACCGCTTCGACCTCGCGTAAGCGTCGCCGTGCAGTAGCGCGGTGAGGCAGTAACGGGAAACGGCCGGTCGTCCGACCGGCCGTTTCTTCCTGACCCTGAGTTTTGTTGAAGGAGTGACGATCATGACGCAAATGATGTTGAAAACACGCGCTGTACTGGCGTCGCCGGCCGAGGTCGCGCGATACGTCGTCGGATCCGCCATCGTCATCGGCGGGGCGGCCGAACTGGTGTCGCAGGCGCTGCACGCGATCGCGGCCGCCTGAGCGCGGCGTTTCACGCGCCACGCGCATGCGGCGAGTGTGGTATCAATAGGCAGGTAGCCCGATTCGCTTTCATTGCTCTGGTTCATTGAATAAGGAGTCCGGAACATGGCCAGGAAGACCCCCGCTGCCCAGATCAACATCGGCATCAGCGACAAGGACCGCAAGAAGATCGCGGAAGGCCTGTCGCGCCTGCTCGCCGATACGTTCACGCTGTACCTGAAGACCCACAATTTCCACTGGAACGTCACGGGCCCGATGTTCAACACGTTGCACCTGATGTTCGAGGAGCAGTACAACGAACTGTGGCTCGCGGTCGATTCGGTCGCAGAGCGCATTCGTACGCTCGGCGTCGTCGCGCCGGGCACCTTCGGCGATTTCGCGAAACTGTCGTCGGTGCCGGAAGCAAACGGCGTGCCGCAGGCGGAGGACATGATCCGCCAGCTCGTCGAAGGGCATGAGGCCGTCGTGCGTACCGCGCGTGCGATCTTCCCGCTTGCCGATGCGGCGAGCGACGAGCCGACCGCCGACCTGCTGACGCAGCGCCTGCAAGTTCATGAAAAAACCGCGTGGATGCTGCGGTCGTTGCTCGCGTAGGCGTGCAACGCGCGGCAGGCCGGCCGAAGCCTGCGCATCGTGACGCCGGCCCTGATCGATCCACCGCCGTCGGGCCGAACCAAGGCCGGGGCCCTGCGCGAATCCGCGCGTGCACCGGCTCTGTCCCTTGATTGATGCGCGTCGCGGCTCGGCCAGGTGCGGCGGGCACGGGCAGCGCGCCGGCGTCCGGCCGCGAGCGCTCGCGGGCCGCGCCGACATGACGCGAAGCACCGCTCGGCTCTAAAATGCCGGGGTTATCTTCCCGGTGCTTCGCCATGCTTGCCCGCTTTCCCCTGTATCTGCGGCTCGTCCGGATGGACAAGCCGATCGGCAGCCTGCTGCTGCTGTGGCCGACGCTCAACGCGCTGTGGATCGCGTCCGACGGCCATCCGCGCTGGCCGCTGCTTGTGATCTTCTCGCTCGGCACGCTGCTGATGCGCTCGGCCGGCTGCGCGATGAACGATTACGCCGACCGCGACTTCGACCGCCATGTGAAGCGCACGGCCGACCGGCCGCTGACGTCGGGCAAGATCCGCGCGTGGGAAGCCATCGCGATCGCGGTCGGGCTCGCATTCATCTCGTTCCTGCTGATCCTGCCCCTCAACACGCTGACGAAGCAGCTGTCCGTTGTCGCGCTGTTCGTCGCGGGCTCGTATCCATTCATGAAGCGCTTCTTCGCGATTCCGCAGGCCTATCTGGGCATCGCGTTCGGCTTCGGCATCCCGATGGCGTTCGCGGCCGTGCAGGACACGGTGCCGACGATCGCGTGGGTGATGCTGGTCGCGAACATTTTCTGGTCGGTCGCGTACGACACCGAATACGCGATGGTCGATCGCGACGACGACATCAAGATCGGCATCCGCACGTCCGCGCTGACGTTCGGCCGCTTCGACGTCGCGGCCGTGATGCTGTGCTACGCGGTGACGCTCGGCATCTACGTGTGGATCGGCGTGACGCTCGGCTTCGGCCTCGCATACTGGGGCGGCTGGGCGGCGGCGGTCGGCTGCGCGCTGTATCACTACACGCTGATCAAGGACCGCGAGCGGATGCCGTGCTTCGCGGCGTTCCGGCACAACAACTGGCTCGGCGGCGTGCTGTTCGCCGGGATCGCCGTGCATTACCTGCTGGCAGGGAACTGAGTTTCCCGATGTGCCCGCCGGCGTCATGTCGCGCGGAACGCAGCACCAAAAAAGCGGCCTGGGCCGCTTTTTTTGTGGGTCGAGCAAGGCAAAGGGGGCGGCCCGTGCGACGCATCGCGCATCGGGCCGGTACCGCCAGCGCGCTTACGCGCGGCCGAGTTCGTCGCCCATTTCCTTCGCACGCGCTTCGGCCGCGAGCGCACCGCGCACGATCGCATCCTTCACGCCTTGCGCGTCGAACGACGCGAGCGCGGCGGCCGTCGTGCCGCCCTTCGACGTCACGCGCTCGCGCAGCACGCTCGCCGGCTCGCCCGATTGTGCGGCGAGTTGCGCGGCACCCGTGAACGTCGCGACCGCGAGGGCGCGGCCCTGTTCGTCGTTCATGCCGAGCTGGCGCGCGGCTTCCTGCAGCGCTTCGATGAAATAGAACACGTACGCGGGGCCGCTACCCGAAATGGCCGTGACGGCGTCGAGCTTCGATTCGTCGTCGAACCACACGATCTCGCCGACCGCACCGAGCACGTTCGATGCGAGTTCGCGGCCCGCCGCGTCGACGCCCGGCAGTGCGGCGAGGCCCGTCACGCCCATGCCGACGAGCGCGGGCGTGTTCGGCATCGTGCGCACGACGCGCGCGTAGTCGCCGAGCCAGCGCGCGAGATCGCTGCCGCGGATGCCGGCCGCGATGCTGATCACGAGCTGCGACGTCAGGTGCGGCGCGAGCGCCTGGGCGACGTCCTTCAGCACCTGCGGCTTCACCGCGAGCACGACCGCGTCGTAGTCGGCGAGCGTTGCGTCGATGGCCGCGCCGGTGCGCACGCCGAACTGCTGCGCGGCGCGCGCGCGTACTTCTTCGTTGACGTCGATGGCATACAGGCCGTCAGCGGCGACGCCGCGCTTGATCAGGCCGCCGATCAGGGCCGCGGCCATGTTGCCGCCGCCGATGAATGCGATTTTCATGATGTCCGATTGAGCGAGTGAGTGAACGGTAGGGCGGAAAGGGCGTGGCGTTCAGTGCGAGTAGTCGCGCGCGCCGAAGATCGCGGTGCCGACGCGCACGATCGTCGCGCCTTCGAGCACGGCCGCGTCGAGATCGGCGGACATGCCCATCGACAACGTGTCGAGCGGCAGGCCGTCGGCGCGCAACGTGTCAAACAGCGCGCGCAGCGCACGATGCGGCACGCGTTGCGCGTCGGTGTCGCCGGCCGGTTCCGGAATCGCCATCAGCCCGCGCAGCCGCAGCGACGGCAGCGCGGCGACCGCGCGCGCAACCTCGGCCACGTCGGCCGGCGTGACGCCGCTCTTCGACGCCTCGCCGCTGATGTTCACCTGCACGCACACGTTGAGCGGCGGCAGGTGCGCGGGGCGCTGTTCCGACAGGCGCTGCGCGATCTTCAGCCGGTCGACCGAATGAACCCAGTCGAAGCGTTCGGCAACGGGGCGCGTCTTGTTCGATTGCAGCGGCCCGATGAAATGCCACTCGAGGTTCGCACGCAGGTCGGCGAGCGCGTCGATCTTGTCGACCGACTCCTGCACGTAGTTTTCGCCGAAGGCACGCTGCCCGGCCGCATGCGCGGCGCGCACGTCGTCGGCGGGAAACGTCTTGGACACGGCGAGCAGCGACACGGTGGCGGGATCGCGGCCGGCCGCGCGGGCGGCGTCGGCGATACGGCGATGAACGGATGCGAGACGGGCGGCGAGATCGGACATGACGGGCACGAAAGCAGGCACGGAAGCGGGCATGGTGCGGATGCGCCGCGGCACGCGACGCATCGATTCGCCCATTATACGGACGCCGGGCGCGAGGCCCAGCGTCCACCCGTCATTCGTATGAGCACGCGCTAGCCGTACAGCAGATGCTCGACGAGCTGGATCCAGTGGGTGACCGGAATCTGCGTGCCGCTCTGCAGGTGCGCGATGCAGCCGATGTTGCCGGAGACGATCATCTGCGGTTCGAGCGCCTGCAGCTTCAGCAACTTCTGCTTGCGCAACCGGTACGACAGCGACGGCTGCGTCAGCGAATAGGTGCCGGCCGACCCGCAGCACAGATGGCTGTCGGCGGGCAGCCGCACGTCGATGCCGAGCGTCTCGAGCAGGCGTTCGACCTTGCCGCGTGACTGCTGGCCGTGCTGCAGCGTGCACGGCGGGTGGTACGCGACCGTATGGATCGCGCGGCGCCGCGCGAGCGTCGCGAGCTCGGCCTCGAACGCGAGCAGCACGTCGGAGATGTCGCGCGTGAGGGACACGATGCGCTGCGCTTTTTCCGCGTAGGCCGGGTCGTCGCGCAGCAGGTGCGCGTATTCGAGCACCGTCGCGCCGCAGCCCGACGCATTCATCACGATCGCCTCGACACCCTGTTCGACGTGGGGCCACCACGCGTCGATGTTGCGGCGCGCGTCGTCGAGCGCTTCGTCGTGATAGTTCAGGTGCAGGCGGATCGCGCCGCAGCAGCCCGCGTCGGGCGCGACGACCGTCTCGATGCCAAGCGCGTCCAGCACGCGCGCGGTTGCGATGTTGATGTTCGGCAACATCGACGGCTGCACGCAGCCGCCGAGCATCAGCATCTTGCGCGTATGCGTGAGGTGCGGCCATTCGAGCAGCCGCGTGCGCGGCGGCACCTTGTCGCGCAGCCGCTTCGGCAGCAGCGGCCGCACGTGCTGGCCGAGCCGCATCACCGGCGAGAACAGCGCGGCGTTCGGCACGAGGCTCGCGAGCAGGCGGCGCACGAGACGCTGCTGCACCGGGCGCTGCACCTGCGCCTCGACGTGCTTGCGGCCGATCTCGACGAGCCGGCCGTACTGGACGCCGGACGGGCAGGTCGTCTCGCAACTGCGGCAGGTGAGGCAGCGGTCGAGGTGCTGCTGCGTGCTGCGCGTGACGGGCGCGCCTTCGACCATCTGCTTGATCAGGTAGATCCGGCCGCGCGGGCCGTCGAGTTCGTCGCCGAGCAACTGGTAGGTCGGGCAGGTCGCGGTACAGAACCCGCAATGCACGCACTTGCGCAATATCGCGTCGGCTTCGTCGCCGTCGGGCGTATTGCGGATGAAATCGGCGAGGTTCGTTTGCATCGCTCAGAGGTCCGGGTAGAGCCGGCCGCGGTTGAAGATGCGCGCGGGATCGAACGCGGCCTTCAGCCCGCGGTGGATTTTCATCATCGGGGCAGGGAGCGGCGTGAACACGCCCGCGCTGCGGTCGTACGCGTCGCCCGCGCGGAACAGCGTCGCGTGGCCGCCGGCCTGTTTCGCGCTCATCCGCACGGTCTGCGCGTCGGCGTCGGTGATCCACCAGCGCTGCGCGCCACCCCATTCCATCAGCTGGGTGCCGGGCAGGTGCATCGGTTCGGTGATCGACGGCAGCGCGAGGCGCCACAGCGCATAGCCGGGCGGGATGCCGTTGAAGAACGGGTCGGTATGCTCGCGCAGGCCGGCCCAGAAGCGCTCGGCCTCGACCGCGTCGACGACTTCGCCGCCGAGCAGCGTCTTCGCGGACTTCACGGCCGCTTCGGCGCCCGACAGGCGCAGCACGAGCGTGCCGTTGCGCCAGCCGCTCGCGCTGACGGGCAGCGGATGGCCGCCCCATTCATTGAGCTTGCGCACCGCGTCGGTCGCGGTCATCTCGAACTTCAGCGTGACTTCGGCGACGGGCATCGGCAGCACCTTGATCGACAGGTCGAGCATCAGCCCGAGCGTGCCGAGCGCGCCGGCCATCAGCCGCGACACGTCGTAGCCGGCGACGTTCTTCACGACCTGGCCGCCGAAGCGCAGCATTTCGCCGCGGCCGTTCATCAGCGTGACGCCGAGCACGAAATCGCGCGGCGCGCCGCAGGTGGCGCGCCGTGGGCCCGCGAGGCCGGCCGCGACGCAGCCGCCGACGGTGG
>NZ_VWWH01000093.1:0-27384 GCF_011753045.1 Burkholderia sp. Ap-955 | reverse complement strand
GCTCGCCCGGCATGCGAACCGCACGCTGCCGGCGGCGGGCGTCGCACCGGCGATCCGCCTCGCCCGGGAGCGGCTCGACGCAGCGCCGGCCGCCCCGGTCTCGCTCGCCGAGCTGGCCGAGCTGAGCGGCGTCAGCCGCTTCCAGCTGCTGCGCGGATTTGCCCGCGAACTCGGCATCACACCGCACGCATACCTGATCCAGTCGCGTGCGCGGCTGGCGCGCGCGCTGCTGGCCAGCGGCTTGCCGATCGCCGATGCCGCGGCCGAAGCCGGCTTTGCCGATCAAAGCCATTTGACGCGTGCGTTCGCGCGCCAGTTCGGGATCACGCCGGGGCGGTTCACGCAGGCCGCTTGACGCCGCCGTCATCCCGCGGAGCCCGTCACCAAACACACCGGTCGAAGGCTGCGCCCACATCGACAACTGCGGTGACTGTCGCCCGCCCCTGTCGCACAGGCATGCCGAATCGCGCGCTCCGTATTCGACACGCCCGCGCGCTGCAATTTCGTTCAAGACGCGCACCGCCGCCGTACGCGACGATGCAGCGCATGAAGACACGACTGATTGGCTATCTCTATCTCGCCGCCGCAATGGCAGGCGTCGGCAGCACCGTCATCGCGAGCCGTCTCGCGGCCGGCGGCCTGCCGCCGTTCGTGGCCACGGCGCTGCGCTTCCTGATCGCGACACCGCTACTGCTCGCGCTAATGCGTGCGCAGCGAATGCGCTGGCCGCGCCTCTCCACGCGCGACGCCGTGCTGCTCGTCATCCAGGCAGCGGCGGGCGGTGTCGGTTATACGGTGCTGCTGATCTGCGGCACGAAGCTGTCGTCGCCGCTCGATGCGGGCGTGATGCTGGGCACGCTGCCCGCGATGTCGACGCTGATCGCGGCAGTCGTGCTGCGCGAGCGACAGACGCCGCGCGACTGGGTGGCCGCCGCGCTGGCAACGGCCGGCGTGCTGTTCGTCACGTTCGCGCCCGGCCAGGCGCTGCCGTCGCTCCGCACGCTGGCCGGCGATGCGCTGGTGCTGGCCGCCGTCGCCTGCGAAGCCGTATTCATCCTGCTCAACCGGCGGCTGGCCGCACCGTTGCCGCCGCTGACGCTGTCCACCGCGATGTCCGGCCTCGGCTTCGTGCTCGCCCTCGTGCCAGCCGCGTTCGAATGGCACGCGGTGGCAACCGGTTGGACTGTCGGCGCGGTTTCGGCAATCGCCTACTACGCGCTGGTGCCGACCGTGCTCGGCTACCTGTGCTGGTATGCGGGCTCGGCACGCACGAGCGGCACCGAGGCCGCGCTGTTCACGGCGGTCGCGCCGGTCTCGGCCGTGCTGTTCGCGGTCGCGCTATTCGGCGAAACGCTCAGCGGCACGCGTATCGCGGGTATCGCGCTGGTCGTCGCCGGGATGGTCGTCGGCGCGACGCGGCGACGCGAACGGCCAGCCGAAGCTCGCGATACGCACCCGGCGAATCCGGATCGACCGTCCCGCCCCGCACCCGCCGCGCAAACAGCCACCGACTGACTCGCGCCCATCGCGTCGTTGCGGCGTTGCGGAAACGGCGGCGGCTCTGCCCCGCCGCCCTGGCTGTCGATCCCCGCACTCCCGCCACGCAGCCGGCAACTGTAGGAATGTGTCCGCGCACCGCAAAACCGTTGCGCCCCACACCGCAAGATGCAATATTCGCGTGGCCGGAACCTTTGACAACCATCGAACAACAATCCGCCACGCAATGAACAGGAAGGAAGCCAAAACAAGAATCGCGGTGCTGCTGTCCGCGGGAACGAGGAAGGCCGACGCATTGGCCGAACTGTCCGGACAGGGACTCAAGGATCGCGTGCTCGCGCACCTGATCGCGTCGCGCCCCGATCCCGAACGCTGCCGCAAGAACAAGCTGCACATCCGGATCCTGGTCGCGCTCGGCATCGCCCAGCTCGCGATCAGCCTCATGCTCGCGTACTACTTCTTCGCCACCGGCGCCGGCAACGGCCTCGTGCTGGTATTCCTCGCGCTGACCGTGCCGCTGTCGCTGCTGTTCATCTGGGGCTTTGCGACCAATCGTGTCGGCGCGTACCACGCGTTCATCCTGCTGTCGCTGCTGCAGTTGCCGAAGACCATCGCCGAGCTCGGACGCGATCCGTCGACCGCGCTGCCGAGCCTCGCGATCACGGTCCTGCTAGTGGGCTACGTCTGGTTCGTCCGCAATCGCCTGTTCCCCGACTACGGCTGGTTCACGCCGCGCAAGGTCGAAGGCCGTTACGCGTTCGTCGAGCACGCCTGACGCCACGGGCATCGAGCGCCGGCCGCAAGTAAAAAGGCGCCGGGCCGCCCCGCAATCGCGGGACGGCCCGGCGCCTTCTGCATTCCGGAACCGGTCGGCTTACTTGGCCTTTTCAGCCGAATCGCTGATCGCCTGGCCACCCTTCGAAATGTCCTGCCCCACACCGGCGACCGTGTTGCAACCGGCGAGCGCGGCGGTCACCACCAGCAGCATTGCAGCAATCGTACGCGTCATTCTCATTCTCCTTGGAATCAACAAGCCCGACGGGCGAATCGTTTGCGGCGTGGCGCCCGGCAAGATGCCGGGCACGGGGCCTGACCTGATTATACGGAGACGGCCGCCGCGCGCCAGTACGAACCCGCCGTCCGTCACGCGGGCCACACAGCCGGTTCGCACAGATTTTCCTTGACTTCAACGCGCCAGGAACTAATATACGCATCGCGTATATTTCTCGTCAGGAGCCGCCGATGACCGTTCCCCAGCAAGCCTTCCTCCGCGACGCCATGCGCCGCCTCAACATGACGCGCGAAGCGTTCGCCAGCCGCATCGGCGTGAGCCGGCGCGCGCTGGATACGTGGCTTTTGCCCGACGATTCGCAGGAATCGCGCGGGATGCCCGAGATCGTCGAACGCTTCGTGTCGGAAATCGTCGAGCGCTCGCCGGATGGCGGGGACTATACGCAAAGCGTAGACAAGCAGGGACTCTCGAAGCAATTCCTGTTCGAAGGCAAGCCGCAATTGATCTCGGTCGACCAGTTCTCGCGGGATTCGGTCGAGGCGCTGTTCCGCGTGGCCGACGTGATGCAGCCGATCGCGCGCCGCCACAAGATTTCGCGCGTGCTGGAAGGCGCGGTGCTCGGCAACCTGTTCTTCGAGGCCAGCACGCGTACACGCGTGTCGTTCGGCGCCGCCTTCTGCCGGCTCGGCGGTTCGGTGTGCGACACGACGGGCTTCACGTTCTCGTCGATGGCCAAGGGCGAATCGATCTACGACACGAGCCGCGTGATGGCCGGCTATGTCGACGCGCTCGTGATCCGCCATCCGGAGAAAGGCTCGGTGGCCGAGTTCGCGCGCGCGACCAACCTGCCCGTGATCAACGGCGGCGACGGCCCCGGCGAGCACCCGAGCCAGGCGCTGCTGGATCTCTATACAATCCAGCGCGAGTTCTCCCGGCTCGGCAAGATCGTCGACGGCGCGCACATCGCGCTGGTGGGCGACCTCAAGTACGGCCGCACGGTGCACTCGCTCGTCAAGCTGCTCGCGCTGTACCGCGGGCTCAAGTTCACGCTCGTGTCGCCGCCGACGCTCGAGATGCCGGCCTACATCGTCGACCAGATCGCGACGAACGGCCATGTGATCGAGCAGACGACCGACCTCGCAGCCGGGCTGCGCGGCGCGGACGTCGTCTATGCGACGCGGATCCAGAAGGAGCGCTTCACCGACGAGTCGTTCGAAGGTTACACGCCGGATTTCCAGATCAACCAGGCGCTCGTCGATTCGGTGTGCAAACCGGACACGCTGATCATGCACCCGCTGCCGCGCGACAGCCGGCCCGGCGCGAACGACCTGTCGGTCGACCTGAACCGCGACCCGCGCCTCGCGATCTTCCGCCAGACCGACAATGGCATTCCGGTGCGGATGGCGATCTTCGCGGTGTTGCTCGGTGTGGAGAACCTCGTCCAGCATTCGATGCGCGACGCGACGTGGCGCCCGCCGGCCTACCTCGGGCCGGAGGATGCGGTGTTTCACGGGGTCGATTGAGAAGGAACAGCCGGGGCGCACCAGTCACGCGCCCCACGCTCGACGAAAAGCGCGCCGGTCAGCCCGGCGCGCTTTATTTTTTTCGCGCGGTGGACAGGTGAGCAATCGGCGCCTGGGACGCCCACGGATCGATCACCCTCAGCCCGACCGCCTCGAATGGCGCGACGTCGCGCGTCGCAATGATCAACCCGTTCGCCTCGGCCGTCGCGCCGATAAAAGCATCGGCAGGCGCGATCGCACTGCCAGAGGCACGCGCACGCGCTCGAATGTCCGCATACGCTTTGCTCGCCGCATCGTCGAACGGCAGGATCCGGCCGCGAAACAGCGGCACGACGCGCTGCTCGATGCTTTGGTGAAGCCAGTCGCGCCTGCGACCTTCCGGCAATGCCGCCACGCCGAAGCGCATTTCGGCGAGACTGATCGCAGCAAGAAACAGCGTTTCGACGTTCTGGGCATCGAGCCACTCGATCACGGCCGCGCTCGGCTCGCGCCGCAACGGTTCGGACGTCACGTTCGTATCAACAAGGATCATTCGAAGCTCATCGGGTCGGTTAGCGTCTTGTCGCGCTGCGCGTCGAAATCGACGCCGCCCGCCTCCCGTCCGATTTCCGCCAGCAGCGTCCCCAGCTTGAGCCGACCACCCGGCAGAACGGCCTGCTCGAGGATGTCCCGCACCTCTGCTTCGGTGCTGCGCCCATGCTGGGCCGCACGAATCCGCAGCGCACGGTGCACTTCATCGGGCAGGTTTCGAACCGTAATCACAGGCATGATGCACCTCACCACATTTGCTTTCAATGCAGTCATATTATCACCGTGATGTCATGGCGGGCGATCCGCAACAGATCCACTCTACCCAGCCCGACACGGCCGCCACAGCTGGCCTTTCGGCCATCAATACCGCCCCGCGCGCCCCACCACCACCCGCCACATTAGTTAACACTTTCCTAACAAGTGATAACAAGAACGCTTCTCATTCAATAAAAAATTACATAGAATGCCGCCTGAAAACAAATCGTAATAATTCCCGGCGGCATGCACATTTCCGCAGCGCACCGCCCCCGGGGCCACACCGCGAGGTCGAAGCGCACCATGAAGTCACGTCCCGACGAGCTGAAGCTCGGCAAATTCACCACCCTGTGCAGCGTGCTCGCCGCAAGCCCGGCATTCGCGGCGGACGGCACGCCGCCGCCCGCCCCGGCCGGCACCGAAGGCCATCTCGCGCCGATCGAGGTCCAGGGCAAGGCCGAGCACAGCTACAAGGCCGACTTCTCCGCTTCCGCGAAATTCACCGCGCCGCTCGTCGACACGCCGAAATCCGTCACCGTGATCCCGCAGGAGCTGATCCAGAACAGCGGCGCGTCGACGCTGACCGAAGCGCTGCGCACCGTGCCCGGCATCACGTTCGGCGCCGGTGAAGGCGGCAACCCGCTCGGCGATCGTCCGTTCATCCGCGGCTACGACACGCAGGGCAGCATGTTCGTCGACGGCATGCGCGACACCGGCGCGACGACGCGCGAGATCTTCAACACCGAGCGCATCGAGATCACCAAAGGTTCCGACGGCGCCTACGGCGGCCGCGGCGGCGCGGGCGGCAGCATCAACCTGATCACGAAGGCCCCGCACCTCGGCACCACCGCCGCCGCGAGCGCGGGCCTCGGTACCGACCGCTATCGCCGCTTCACGGCCGACGGCAACTGGCAGTTCGCCGATCATGCCGCGTTCCGCCTGAACCTGATGAGCCACAACAACGACGTCGCCGGCCGCGACGCGGTGAACAACGAACGCTGGGGCGTCGCACCGTCGATCGCGTTCGGCCTCGGCACGTCGACGCGCGTCGTCGCGAGCTACTACCACCTGCAGACGGACGACATGCCCGACGGCGGCATCCCGTACTTCTACGGCTTCAACCTCCCGAAAGGCGTCGCCACCGACGGCCCGGCGCCCGTCGACCGCCACAACTTCTACGGCCTGACCAACCGCGATTTCCGCAAGACGACGTCGGACATCAGCACGCTGAAGATCGAGCACGACATCACGTCGTCGCTGACGATCCGCAACACCACGCGCTATACGGAATCGACGCAGGACTACATCTGGACGCAGCCCGACGACAGCCAGGGCAACGTGGTCAACGGCAAGGTCTGGCGGCGCGCGAACACGCGCAACAGCGCGATCAACAGCCTCGCGAACCAGACCGAGCTGTTCGGCGAATTCCGCACCGGCCCGTTCAAGCACAGCTTCACAACCGGTATCGAGCTGTCGCGCGAATGGGGCAAGCGCGACACGTACAACGTCGCCGCCGCGAACGGCAAGATCTGCCAGAACGGCATCGGTGCCGCGTCGGGCTACAACTGCACGAGCCTGTGGTCGCCGAACCCGAACGACCCGTGGGCGGGCTCGATCACGCGCAACAACGACTACGCGCATGCCCGCACCGTGACGAAGTCGATCTACGGCTTCGACACGATCGAGATCACGCCACGCTGGCAGGTCAACGGCGGCGTGCGCATCGACGACTACTCGACCCGCTTCACCGACACCAAGGCCAACGGCGGCAAGACCACCACGCGTGACGACACGCTCGTGAACTGGCAGGCCGGCCTCGTGTTCAAGCCGGCGCAGAACGGCAGCATCTATGCGTCGTACGCGACGTCGTCGACGCCGGCCGGCATGATGCTCGGCGAAGGCAGCGAAACGCAGTCGCTCACGCCGGGCCGCGGCGGCGTCGGCTCGAACGCCGATCAGCTTTCCCCGGAAAAAAACCGCAGCATCGAGCTCGGCACGAAGTGGAACGTGCTGAACGACAAGCTCGCGCTGACCGCCGCGCTGTTCCAGATCGATACGACCAACGCGCGCGTGACGCTGCCGAACAACCAGTACGCAATGGTCGGCAACAAGCGCGTGCAGGGTCTCGAGCTCGGCGTCGCGGGCCAGATCACGAAGCAATGGCAGCTGTTCGGCGGCTATACGTACATGAAGAGCGAACTGCGCGACAACGGCAAGGACACGGCGAACAACGGCAACCGGTTCCCGAACACGCCGAAGCACAGCTTCACGATGTGGTCGAACTACGACGTGACGCCGAAGTTCACCGTCGGCGGCGGCGCGTTCTACATGTCGCAGGTGTTCGGCGATCCCGCGAACCAGCACGCGGTGCCGTCGTACTGGCGCTTCGATGCGATGGCGCAGTACCGCATCAACAAGAAGCTCGACCTGCAGCTGAACGTGAACAACCTGTTCAACCGCACCTACTTCGACCAGGCGTATCCGGCGCACTACGCGTCGATCGCACCGGGCCGCTCGGCGTTCGTCACGCTGAACGCGCGCTACTGATCGATGGAGGCCGTGTCGCTGAAGGCGCTCGCGTCGGTTTCGCCGCGCGAGTTCGCCGACATCCTGGCCGGGCCGCCCGAGCGCGCCGCCGCGTGGGTCGCGGCGGCGGCCGATAACGGCATCGTCGATGCGCAAGCCGTCTACGGGCAATACCTGCTCGACGGACATGGCGTCGCGCGCGATCCGGCGGCCGCGTTCAACTGGTTCCGGCACGCGGCGCGCGCCGGCCACCCGATGGCGATGAACATGCTCGGCCGCTGCTACGAGTTCGGCTGGGGCACGGCGGCATGCGCGCCGGTCGCCGTGTACTGGTACCGGCTCGCCGCGCAGGCGGGGCTCGACTGGGGCATGTACAACTACGCGACGGCGCTCGCGCTCGGCAACGGCGTCGACGAGAATCGCGCCGATGCGCTCGACTGGTTCCAGCGCGCGGCCGCACTCGGCCATGCGAAATCGATCAACCTGATCGGCGGTTTCTACGAGGACGGCTGGGTCGTACCGGTCGACCGCGACGCCGCGTTCGACCACTATCGTCGCGCCGCCGTGGCCGGCGACTTCCGCGGCCAGTTCAACCTTGCGCGGCTGCTCGCCGAGCGCGGGCGCATCGACGAAGCGCTCGCGTGGCTCGCGCGCGTGCCGGCCACCGCGACCCCCGCGTTCGTCGCGAAGATGCACGCGTATCTCGCGTCGTCGCCGATCGACGCGTTTCGTGCGGCGGCGCTGGAATTGCAAACGCCACCACAGCCGCAACCGCAGCCACAGCCGCACTGCATGGAATCCACATCATGATGCTTCACATCCCCGGCGTATTGACGAAGGCGCAGGTCGCGCAATGTCGCGAACGGCTCGATGCGGCCGAATGGGTCGACGGCAATGCGACATCCGGCACGCAGTCGGCGCTCGCGAAACGCAACCGGCAATTGCCGGAAGGCGCGCCGGCCGCACGCGCGGTGGGCGACGCGATCCAGGACGCGCTCGCACGCCATCCGCTGTTCTTCTCGGCGGCGCTGCCGCTCAAGGTGTTTCCGCCGCTGTTCAATCGCTACGAAGGCGGCGAGACGTTCGGCACGCACGTCGACAACGCGATCCGGCTGCTGCGCGGCACGGATTTCCGCGTGCGCAGCGATCTGTCGGCGACGCTGTTTCTCGAAGAACCCGATGCGTACGATGGCGGCGAGCTGTGTGTCGAGGATACGTACGGCACCCATCGCGCGAAGCTGCCGGCGGGCGACCTCGTGCTGTATCCGGCGTCGAGCCTCCATCACGTGACGCCCGTGACGCGCGGAGAGCGCGTCGCGTCGTTCTTCTGGATCCAGAGCATGGTGCGCGACGACGGCGACCGCACGCTGCTGTTCCAGCTCGATACGCAGATTCAGGCGCTGTCCGCCGAGAAAGGCGCGAAGGATCCGATGGTCATTTCATTGACGGGGATCTATCACAACCTGTTGAGGAAGTGGGCGGATGCGTAGCAGGAACCGGCAGCACCGCCAGGCCGTGCCCCCTGCGCTTGCGTCACGCCGGAATCCATGACTAAAATGACCATCGTCAAATGACTATGCTCATATCATGATGCCGCACGCTCCAGTTTCGAAATCCGAGTTCAAGGCCCGCGCACTCGAATACTTCCGGCTCGTCGAGGCGTCGGGCGAAAGCCTGATCGTCACCGATCACGGCAAGCCGACACTCGAAATCCGGCCGTATCACGCACGCGAGGCTCAGCCGTTGGACATATTGCGCGGCTCGGTCATGCGCTACGACAATCCTCTCGATCCGATTGCGGAAGATGATTGGGAGGCGTCGCGGTGATCGTGCTGGATACACATGCGTTGGTGTGGTGGGTGGCGGGCGATCCGTCACTCAGCAAGAAGGCGAGAAGCGCGATCGATCGCGCTCGGAGTGAAGGCGCGCTCGCCGCATCAGCGATCTCCGCGTGGGAGATTGCCATGCTGGTGCGCAACGACCGCCTCGCGCTAACGATGGATGTCGACGCGTGGCTGGCCACCGTCGCGCAGATCGACGGCATGCGCTTCGTGCCCGTCGATGCCGACATCGCCGCGAAATCCACCGACCTGCCCGGCACGTTCCACAAGGATCCGGCCGACCGCATGATCGTCGCAACCGCACGGCGGCTCGGCGCGCCGCTTGTCACGCGCGACGAAAAAATCCGCGCTTACGCGCACGTCAAGACGCTCTGGTAAGCGTCGCCCGCCCGCGGGTCAACCCGCGACACATCCTCCGCCGGGCTCTGGCATATTGGCGATTCGTCCGACAAAAAACGACCTGGGCCAGTCTTACCGCCGGCTCGTGGCCCGCAACCGTCATTGCGCCACTTCGTCCACTATCGTGATTTCGCTCTCCGATCCCGTTGTCCGGTCGATCGCCCTACTGGAGTCGCCCGAAGCGTTTGTCGATCTCGCGGGTTTCCATGAACGCATTGCCGTCGATCTCGGCCGCCGCGACATCGAAAGCAGAAGCCCGCATTTCCTGAAAGTGCGCCGTGGTGTGGCCGAGCGGCTGATCGCCGCTGCGTACGCACTGCCCGCCGGCCTGCGCCTGTACGTCAAGGAAGGCTATCGCCCGCTGGCCCTGCAGCGCGACTACTTCTCCGCACACCTCGCGCATCTGCGTCGCACGCTGAATCCGCTGCCGGACGAAGACGCGCTGATCGCGCTGACGAGCCACTACGTCGCACCGCCGGAAGTCGCCGCGCACCCAACGGGCGCTGCCGTCGACCTGACGCTGATCTCGGCGGATGGCACCGAGCTCGACATGGGCTGCATCATGAACGCCACCGACCACGAATCATCCGGCGCGTGCTACACGCACAACCCGTTCATCAGCCGCGCAGCCGCCCGCAACCGTCAGGTGCTGATTGCCGCACTGACGAGCGCCGGCTTCACCAATTACCCGTCGGAATGGTGGCATTGGTCGTTCGGCGACCGCTATTGGGCCGTGATGCATGATCAATCGCACGCGATCTACGGCCCCGTCGAGGAAAACATGCTCGACGAAGCCGCGTGCTGACATTCTTTCCGACGAAACGGGCCCGCCTCGGTAACATCCTCACTTGTCGATCCCTGCCCGCTCCCGCACAATCGCAGCACCTGCATCACTCTCCCCCGCGCCGATGTCCTATGCGTCACTCGCCACCGGCGTCCTCCTCGCGGGCGGCCTCGGTCAACGCTTCGACCCGAGCGGCCAGCACAGCAAGCTGCTCGCGCTGCTTCCCGACGGCACGCCGGTTGCGGTCGCGGCCGCCCGCCATCTCGCGGCGGCCACGGCCGACGTGATCGCCGTCGTGCGTCCCGGTGCCGAAAAACTCGCGATGCTGCTGAACGAAGCCGGCTGCCACGTCGTCTATGCGCCCGACTCCGTGCGCGGCATGGGCGCGAGCCTCGCGGCCGGCGTGCGTGCGACGCCCGACGCGAACGGCTGGCTCGTCGCGCTCGGCGACATGCCGTGGATCGCGGCGTCTACCTACGAAACCGTCACGCGCGCGCTCGACGCCGATGACGCGTCGATCGTCGCGCCCGCGCATCGCGGCGTGCGCGGCCATCCGGTCGGGTTCGCCGCGCACCATTACGATGCGCTGGCCGCGCTCGACGGCGACACGGGCGCCCGCGCGCTGTTCGCCAGCGCGCCGGTCAGGCTGCTCGACGTGGACGATCCCGGCATCGTGCGCGACGTCGATACACCGGCGGATTTGCGCTGACCGAGATCGCGCGCAGCGTGCTCGCGATGCAACGCCTGGCCCGCGCCGCGCGCCGCAGGTACCTGCACGAACACCGCCCATGCCCGGGTTGCGCCGACGACACACCGCCCGCCGCCACAATCCCGCTGCAAACGCACGCCCGATTGGCTATAACGGAGACGAGGCGCTCCTGCCGCACCACTGCCGTCACGCACTGAGCGAGTTCTCCATGACCGATCACACGACCCCGACGCCCGAGCCACCGGCCGACCCGAACCGCGACCCGGAAGACGATCCGTTATCGCCACCGTCGCCGGGCCACCATCACGACAATCCGCAGCAACCCGACGGCCCGCCGAGCAAGGATCCGGTCTAGCCGCGCGGCGACCGTGCCACCCATTCGCCACGCGGGTTCCTGCATGCGCCATCGCCGCATGACGCTGCCTAGCGCGCCGTATACCCGCCGTCGATCGGCAGCGACACACCGCTGACCATCGACGCCGCGTCGCTGAGCAGGAACAGGATCGGTTCGACGACCTCGTCCGGCTCCGCGAATCGCCCGAGCGGAATCGCGGCCAGCATCGGCGCACGCTTTTCCGGTTCGCTCCACGCGAACTGCGCCATAGGCGTGAGCGTGACGGTCGGGTTCACACTGTTCACACGAATGCCGTGCGGCCCGAGTTCGATGCACAGCACGCGCGTGATCGCGTCCATCGCCGCCTTCGACGCGCAGTAACTCAGATGCGCGGGCAACCCGACGAGCGCGGCCTGGCTCGATACGTTGACGATGCTGCCCCGCTCGTGCGCGGCGCCATGCGCGTCGCGCGCGATCATCTTCCGTGCGACGGCCCGTGCGACGAGCGCCGCGCCGCGCGCATTGACGGCCATCACGCGATCGAAATGCGCGGCGCTCACCTCGAGCGCCGCTTCGAGCGACGCAATCCCCGCGCAATTCACGAGGCCGTCGAACGCATCGTGCGCGGCGAGCGCCGCGTCGATCGCATGCTCGTCCCCACCGACATCGAGTCGCATCGTCTCGCATGCGGTCTCGCCGGCCAGCGCATCGAGCGCGGCCACGTCGCGCCCGGCCGCGACGACCTGCGCGCCCGCCTGCGCCAGCGCGACCGCGCACGCGCGCCCGATCCCGCTCGACGCCCCCGTGACGAGCACCCGCGAACCGCCGAAATCGAATCGTGTCTTCATGATGGCGTGTGCAACCCGTGCATGATCGGTTTGAGCGCCGGATACAGCGCCGTGTAAAGCGCAAAGCGCGCCGCATACGCTTTCGCGCGGTCGGCATCGGGCCGCGCGCGCTCGACGAGCGTGACCCATCCGCCTTGCGCATCGTCGTGCGACACGAGCCCTGCCCCGACGCCCGCGAGCAAGGCGGCCCCCATCGCGGCTTCAACGTCCTGCTCGATCGTCCACACCGGGAAGCCCGTCACGTCCGCGATGATCTGCATCCACAGCGCCGAATGCGCGGCCCCGCCCACGACGATCAGCCGGTCGTCGAGCGCCACCGCGCCGCGACGCCCGGCCTCGATGTTGTGCCGCAACGCGAACGCGACACCTTCGAGCACCGCGCGATACAGGTGCGCGCGCGTATGCGCGAGACTCAGCCCGACGAACGCGCCACTTGCCTTCGCGTCCCACACCGGGCTGCGCTCGCCCATCAGGTACGGCAGGAACAGCACGCCGTCCGCGCCGGGCGGCACGCTTTCGGCCGCCTCCTCGAGCAACACGTGCGGATCGCCGTGCGGCAGCAGGCGTGCCGCATCGATTTCCGCGTGACAGAACTGGTCGCGAAACCAGGCGACCGACGCGCCGGCCGTGATCGCGCCGCCGAACACGTACAGGTCGCGCTGCCCGTTGAACACGTGCGGCATGCTGACGAGCCCGTGACGCGCATCGACGTGCCGGCTCACGTAACCCCAGCACATGCTGGTGCCGATCATCGCGACATGCTGCCCCGCGCGCGTCGCGCCGGCCGCGAAGGTCGCGACGGCCGCATCGACGCCGCCCGCGACGACGGGCGTGCCGGCCGGCAGCCCGAGCTGCTCCGTCCATTGCGACAGCAGCCCGCCGACGACGTCGGTCGATTCGACGAGCCGCTCGGGCATCATCGTCGCCGGAATGCCGAGCATGTCGAGCGCATCGTCGGACCACTCGCGGCGCGCGACGTCGTACACGCCGCCGATATTGCCGGCCGAACTGTGATCGACCGCGACCTCGCCGGTCAGCAGGTAGATCACGTACGCGTTCGGCGGCAGGAAATAGCGCACGTTCGCCCACACGTCCGGCCGCTGGTCGCGCAGCCACAGCATCTTCGTGAAGCCGTAGTAGCTGTCGACGCCATTGCCCGTGATCACGCGCAGCCGCTCGACGTTCACGTTCGCGTTGACCCAGTCGACTTCCGCGGTCGCACGCCGGTCCATCCAGATCAGGCACGGATGGACCGGCCGCATGTCGATGTCGACCGGAATGCCTGAGCCGCCGTACAGGCTGCCCACGCACACCGCGCGGATCGCATCGGCCGGCACGCCCTGCGCGCGCGCATCGCTCACGCAGCCCGCGATGCACGCGAGCACCGCATCGAACCACACCTGCGGCCATTGCTCGGCCCAAAGTGGGCGCGGCGTATCGGGCTGGTAGCCGGCCGAGCGCCGCGCGACGATCGTGCCGTGCCGGTCGACGAGCAGCGCCTTGGTGCTCTGCGTGCCGATATCGACGCCTATGACGTATTCCATGATGTCTCCGTTGACGCGCACGCCGGCCGTCAGCGGGCCGGCTTCAGCAGCACCTTGATCGATTCGGGCGATTTCGCGACGCGAATCGCGTCGTCCCAGTCCTCGAGCGCGAAATCGTGCGTGACGATGCCTTTCGACGTGACAAGCCCGCGCGCAAGCAGGTCGATCGCGATCGGGTAACAGTATGGCCCCAGGTGTGCGCCGCGTACGTCGAGTTCCTTGCGGTCGCCGATGATCGACCAGTCGACGGTCGCATCCTCGCCGAACACGCTGAATTCGACGAAGCGGCCGAGCTTGCGGATCAGGTCAAGCCCCTGGCTCACGCCGACCGGCGCACCGGTCGTCTCGATGTAGACGTCGCAGCCATAGCCATCGGTGAGCGACCGGACGATTTCGCGTGCATCGTCGCGCGTCGGGTTGATCGTCACGTCCGCACCATACTCGCGCGCGAGTTCGAGCCGTTCGTCGATCAGGTCGATCACGACGAGCTTCTTCGGCGTCTTCAGGTGCGCGACCTGCGTCATCATCAGCCCGAGCGGGCCCGCGCCCGCGATCACGACCACATCGTCGAGCTGGACATCGCCGCGGTTCACCGTATGGATCGCACACGACAGCGGCTCGATGATCGCGGCATCCTCCAGCGACACGCCGAGAGGAATCTTGTGGACGATCGCGGTCGGCGGAATGCGCATGTATTCGGCCATCCCGCCGTCGGCCACCTCGCGCTGGAAGCCGAAGATGTTGTGCACTTCGCACATCCAGTACTGGCCCGACTTGCAATAGCGGCACTTGCCGCACGGTACGATCTGCTCGGCGATCACGCGGTCGCCCACCGCCACGCCGAAATGCTCGGCCGCGCCGTCGCCGAGCGCTTCGACATGGCCGAAGAATTCGTGGCCGGGAATCACGGGCGCCTTCACCCACGGGCTCGGGCCGCCCCAGAACATCTTCGCGCCGGTGTAGCACTTGCAGTCGCTCGCGCAGATCCCGCATGCGGCGATGCGGATCACGAGCTCGTTCGCGCCGGGGCGCGGCTTCGCGACCTGTTCGACGCGGTAGTCCTCGGGGCCGTGGCAGACGACCGCGGTCATGCGCGGCTGGGCTTCGGGTGTCGTCATGAGTTGTCTCTTTCCTGAATGATTCGGATACCGGATTAATCAAGCGTTACCGCGACCGTTCGCGGCTGATATAGATCGCGAGCAGGATGATTCCGCCCTTGATCACGTTCTGCACATACGGGTTCACGCCGATCATGTTCAGCCCGTTGTTGAGCACGCCGAGCAGCAGCGCGCCGACCAGCGTGCCGACGATCGCGCCGCGCCCGCCGGAGATCGACGTGCCGCCCATCACGACAGCCGCGATCGCGTCGAGCTCGAAGCCCACGCCCGCGTTCGGCTGGCCGCTCATCAGGCGCCCGGTCAGCACGATCGCGGCGAGCGCCGACGTGAGCCCGGCCAGCGTGTAGACGATCAGCTTCACGCGCGCGACACGCACGCCGGTGAGCCGCGTCGCCTGTTCGTTGCCGCCGATCGCATACACGTAGCGGCCGAACGGCATCCGGTCGAGCAGCAGCCACGCGACGGCATAGACCACCAGCATGATCAGCACGGGCGCCTGGATGCCGAACACCTTGCCGCTGCCGAAGAACGCAACCCAGTCGGGCAAGCCGTCGATCGGGTAGCCGCCCGTGTAGATCAATGCCAGGCCGCGCGCGATACCCATCGTCGCGAGCGTGACGATGATCGGCGGCATCCCCGCGAACGCGACGAACACGCCGTTCAGGAAGCCGAACCCGAGTCCGACCGCGATGCCGATCGCGAGCGCCGCAACCGCGTTCACGCCCGCGACCATCAGCCCGGCCGCGAGCGTGCCCGACAGCGCCATCACCGAACCGACCGACAGGTCGATCCCGCCGGTCAGGATCACGCAGGTCATGCCGACCGCGATGATCGCGTTGATCGATACCTGGCGCAGCACGTTCTCGAGGTTCGCGGCGGACAGGAAGCTCGGGCTCGCGATCATCATCGCGATGCACACGACGATCAGGCCGACGAGCGGATAGAACAGCGTCGAGCGCCGCAGCTGAGCCCACATCGCGCGTGGCGGCGGTGCGTCGCCATTGCCGGCGGTAGCCGCGAGCGGCGTGGAAGGCGTGGAAGAAGAATCAGGCAGGTTCATGGGTCGCTCCTCGCGTGCCGGCCGTGGCATAGGTCATGACCGTGTCGGGATCGATCTCGTCGCCTTCGAGCGTCGCCTCGATGCGGCCCTGCCGGAACACGGCGACGCGATCGCACATGCCGACGATTTCCGGCAACTCGGACGAGATCATGATGATGGCGTAGCCGCGCGCGGTGAGTTCGCGCATCAGCCCGTAGATTTCGGCTTTCGCGCCGACGTCGATGCCGCGCGTCGGCTCGTCGAAGATCAGCACCGACGTGTGATGGTTCAGCCAGCGCGCGATCACGACCTTCTGCTGGTTGCCGCCGGACAGCGTCGCGACCTCGGTGTGGATCGACGGCGCCTTCACGCCGACGCGCCGCATCACGTCGTGCGTGGTACGTGCTTCACCGCGGCGATCGATCAGCCAGCGCATCGACCGGTACTTGCCGAGGTTGTTCAGCGAGATGTTGTCGCGGATCGAGAACGACGTGACGAGCCCTTCCGTCTTGCGGCTTTCCGGCAGGATGCCGATGCCCGCGCGCAGCGCGTCGGCCGGATCGGCGAGCTTCGCCGCCGTGCCGCGCACGCGCACGTCCTTGCGATGCGCACGCGTCGCGCCGATCACCGCGAGCGCGGTTTCCGTGCGGCCCGAGCCCACCAGCCCGGCGAAGCCGAGGATCTCGCCGGCATGCAGCGTGAAGCGGTTCACCGGGCCGCCGCGTTCGATCTGCAGTTCGTTGACCTCCAGCACCCGCGGCGCGTCGGCCGCGCGCGCCGGCTTCGGCGGAAAGCTGCTTTCGATCCGGCGGCCGACCATCATCCGCACGAGTTGTTCGACGTCCGTGCGCGCGACGTCGGTCGTCGCCACGTACTGGCCGTCGCGCAGCACCGTGATGCGGTCGCACACCGCGAAAATCTCGTCGAGGTGATGCGAGATGAAGATCATCGCGACGCCCTGCCGCTTCAGTTCGCGCATGATCGCGAACAGGTGCTCGGCTTCGGCCGGCGTGAGCGTGGCGGTCGGTTCGTCGAGGATCAGGATGCGCGCATCGAGCGACAGCGCCTTGCCGATCTCGACGAACTGTTGCTGCGCGACCGACAGCGCACGGATCGGCGCATCGAGATCGATCGCCACGCCGAGCCGCGCGAAGATCGCGGCCGCCGCGTGACGCATCCGCTTGCGGTCGCGCGCGCCCCAGCGATTGCGCAGCTCGCGGCCGAGGAACAGGTTGTCGACGGCATCGAGGTGCGGAATCAGGCTGAATTCCTGGAACACGATGCCGACGCCCGCCGCGACCGCGTCGTGATAGTCCGCGAAACGGCGTGCGGTGCCGTCGATCTCGATCGTGCCGGTATCCGGCTGATGAATGCCGCACAGGATCTTCATCAGCGTCGACTTGCCCGCGCCGTTCTCGCCGAGCAGCGCGTGAATCTCGCCGCGCGCAATCTCCAGATCAATGTCGGACAGCGCCTTCACGCCCGGAAAGCTTTTCGTGATGTGGCTGAGCCTGAGTATCGTGTCCATCGGCTTCTCCGTGCGAAGGGCGCCGGCCGTGCCGCCGCCCTTCGCGTCGCATCGCACGTCGTTCACCAGCTGAAGCCCTTCGCGTTGCCGCGATCGACCACCTTCACGTCGACCGGGATCGCCTTCGGCACCGTCGCGCCCCACTTCCGCGCGATCGCGATGCCGAGCGCGATGCGCACCTGGTCGGCCGGAAACTGCGCGGTCGTCTCGATGAACTTCGAATTCGGCTTCTGGATCGCCGCGATCGCCTCGGGCGCGCCGTCGACGCTCGTCAGCTTGATGTCCTTGCCCGAGCTCTCGATCGCGGCGAGCGAGCCCATCGCGCCGCCATCGTTCACGCTGAAGATGCCCTTCAGGTTCGGATGCGCGGAGATCATGTTTTCCGTGACCGACAGCGCGGTCGCGCGCTCCTGCTTGCCGTTCTGCGTGTCGACCAGCTTCACGTTCGGGTATTTCGCGAGCCCGGCCTTACAGCCGCGCACGCGTTCGAGAATCGGCACGACCGGAATGCCGTCGAGAATGGCGACTTCGCCGCTGCCGCCGATCGCCTTCGCGAGGTAATCGCACGACATCACGCCCGCGTCGTAGTTCTTCGAGCCGACGAACGAATCGACCGGGCCGTTCGCGTTCGCGTCGACGGCCACCACCACCGCGCCGGCCTTCTTCGCCTGCGTGATCGCCGACTGGATGCCGGTCGAATCGGTCGGGTTCACGAGCAGGATGTCGATCTTCTTCTGCAGCATGTCCTCGACATCGCTCACCTGCTTGCTGACGTCGTGATGCGCGTCGGTGACGACGACCTGCGCGCCGATCGACGCGGCCGCGTCGTTCAATGCCTTCTGCATCGTCACGAAATACGGGTTGTTCAGCTCCTGGAACGTCATGCCGATGCGCAGCGGTGCGGCCTGCGCAGCGGCGGCGGGCAGCCAGGCCGCGACGGCGAGCGCGGCAACGGCCGCCAGGCGGGCGGCGCGACGGGGGGATGAAGCGGGCGATGCGTGCGTCATGACGGTGTCTCCGGAATTGTGTGCAGCTTTTTCGTGGGTGAATGCGCCCCTCGCGACGTGGGCGACGCGATTGCGCTGGGTGAAACGGTGTGGAACGTTCAGGCGGCCCGCGGCCCCGCGATCATCCGGGCTGCGGTGCGCGCTCGGGGAAGCCGGCCGTGACGACACGCGGCGGCAGCGGATTGCCGGTGGGCGCCGCATGCAGCGCGAGCTCGCGGCTGCGCGCGTTCAGGCGCTGCAGCGCGCGGAATTCGGACGGCGCCATCCCCTTCACCGCGCGGAACTGGCGGTTGAAGTTCGACACGTTGTTGAAGCCGGCCTGGAAGCAGATATCGGTGATGTTCGCGTCGTCGGCGAGCAGCATCTGGCACGCGGCCTCGATCCGCAGACGATTCACGTACTGGACGAACGGCATGCCCGTCTGGCGGTGGAACGCGCGCGAGAACGCGCTGACGCTCTGCCCGGTCAGTTGCGCGAGATCGGCTTCACGCAGCTCGGACGCGAGGTTCTTGCCGATGTACGACAGCGCATGGCTGAGCCGCGTGGGCGTGACGTCGGCCTGGTCGTACGCGGGGCTCGCGAGCAGCGTGCGTTCGGCCGCCCCGCAAAGCCGCTCGAGGATCGTCATGAACAGCGCGATGCGGCGCATGCCGCGCGCGGCCAGCAGTTCGTCGAACAGCGGCGCGATCGCGGCGCTGGTCGCCGCGTCGAAGCCGACCCCGCGACGCGCATCGTCGAGCAGCGCCTGCGCGTCGCGGCATTCGGGAAACGCGTCCATGCAACGGCGCACGAACGCCGGGTCGAACTGGATCACGAGATTGCGGCGCTCGACGGTTTCACCTTCGGCCATGTCACTGACCCAGTTGTGCGGCAGGTTCGGGCCGAGCAGCACGAGATGGCCGGGGCCGAACGAGCCGATGTGGTCGCCGACGAAATACTTGCCGCGCGTCGCGACGATCAGGTGCAGTTCGAATTCGGGATGGAAGTGCCAGCGGATCGTGCGGTACGGATAGCCGTGCGACCAGACCTTGAACGACTCGTCGCGTCGCACGTCGACCACTTCCAGATCGGGGTGCATCATTGTTGGCGTCTCCATTCCCATGTCTCGCTGGCCGGTTCGTGGCGCGCATGCGCCGCGTCTTTCACACGGCGACGCGACCGGTCGCATGGGAAGCAATGTAGGTCGATCGAGCGCGCGGCTCCACCAACTTTACGCCTGATTTCCGATACTTTTTTGCGCATTCCGGCCGCACAGGGTGCCGGACGACAAATTTGTGCAGCGCGGAACGGCCGTGCGGGCCGCCCGCTCCGGTGCTTACGCGGCCGCGTGCTCGCGCGCCGTCCGCACTTCGTATGCCTTCAGGTGGTTGTACGCGATCCGCAGCAGCGACAGCGTATCGGCCGCCTGCGGGTCGCGGCGCGCGAGCAGGTCGCCGATCACGTGATCGGCTTCGACGCGCGCATGGTTCTCGATGTCGCGCAGCATCGACGCGGTCAGCGGCGACGGCGTCAGCACCATCCGTTGCATCCGCTCGATGGCGGCCGGATCGGGCCGGTGGCCGTTGTGCTCGGCAATCGCGCTGCATTCGCCGAGCATCGTCTCCAGCAGGCGACGGCCGTCCGGCGCGGCAAGAATGTCGCCCACCGAGCCGCGGAACAGCGACGTGCTTGCGGCAAGCGTCGCGAGGAACACCCATTTTTCCCACATCCGCGCGGCCACGTTGTCGCTGAGCGTCGCATCGAACCCCGCGCCGCCGAGTACGTCGGCCACCGCGCGCACGCGCGGCGATTCGCCGCCCGCGAGTTCGCCGAAGGTGACCCCGTGCGTGTCGTTGAGGTGCACGATGCGCTGCTCGCGATCGAGCGTCGCCGCGATCACGCACAGCCCGCCGAGCACCGGCGCCGCGCCGAACCGGTCGCGCAGCACGTCGAGATGACGCATCCCGTTGAGCATCGGCAGGATCAGCGTCTGCGGGCCGACGAACGGCGCGAACGACTGAATCGCATCGTCGAGGCTGTACGCCTTGCAGCTCAGCAGCACGAGGTCGAACGGCGCGACGCCGGCACCCGCATCGCCCGCGCGCACGGTCTGCACGTTCGCGAGCGTCAGGTCGCCGCGCGGGCTGCGGATCAGCAGCCCGTCGCGCGCCAGCGCGGCCGCGCGGCCGTCGCGCACCAGGAACGTCACGTCGCGCCCCGCCGCGGCCAGCCGGCCGCCGAAATACCCGCCGACCGCGCCGGCCCCTACCACCAGAATTCGCATCGTTGCCTCCTTTCGGTTTCATTCGCCGCCGCGCCGCCGAGCCGGGCTCGCGGCGCGCACGCCATCGCCCCTGAGTATAGCGACACCCGTTATGCATATGCATAGATACCCGTGTCGGCATGAGAGGCATGCGTCCACGGTACCGGTTCATAGGGATAACCCGTCTATGGTAACGGTCGCCGGGCGCCGTCAAGACACTTACCCCGTCACGCCGTTCCGGGGAGCTTCCACGACTGACCGACCACACACCATGCGCAACCTTTCACTGAATCAGAAACTCGCCTCGATGATCGTCATCCTCTGGCTCGGCCTGCTCGTGATCGCCGGGCTCGGCGCATGGCAGACGCGCGCCTCGATGATCACGGACCGCCGCGAACAGCTCGCGTCGCTGGTCGCGCAGGCCGCGAGCGTGACCGACCATTTCTACAAGCTGTCGCAGCAGAACGCGCTGCCGGAAGCCGAAGCGAAGCAGAAGGCGATCGAGGCGATCGCCGCGATGCGCTCCGGCGCCGACGGCTACATCTCGATCAATGACTCGAAGCCGGTGATCGTGATGCATCCGATCAAGTCCGAGCTCAACGGCAAGGACGTGTCGAATTTCACCGATCCGAACGGCAAGCACCTGTTCGTCGAGATCGTGAAAGCCGGCAACCTGGAAGGCGGCAAGGGCTTCGTCGAGTATCTGTGGCCGAAGCCGGGCGCCGACAAGCCGCAGGACAAAACCAGCGCGGTGCAGCGCTTCGCGCCGTGGGACTGGTATCTCGTGACCGGCATGTACATGAACGACGTCCGCTCGGCGGTGCTCGAAAGCGTCGGCCGCTGGCTCGCGATGACGGCCGTGCTCGGCGGGATCGCGACCGCCGTGATGGTGCTGGTGCTGAAAAGCGTGCGTGCGAACCTCGGCGGCGAACTGGAAGTTGCGCTCGACGCCGCGCAGCGCATCGCGCAGGGCGACCTGACCGCGCGCGTCACCGTGAAGCAGGACGATCGCGGCAGCCTTCTGCATGCGCTGCACACGATGCAGGCCGGGTTGATCGACATGGTGTCGCGCGTGCGGATGGGCACCGAGAACATCAACGTCGGCGCGAGCGAGATCGCGTCCGGCAACACCGACCTGTCGCAGCGCACCGAGGAACAGGCGGCCGCGCTCGTCCAGACCGCGTCGAGCATGGACCAGATGACCGCGAACGTGAAGCAGAATGCCGACAGCGCCGCGCAGGCCGCGTCGCTCGCCGACCAGGCCGCGCAGGTCGCGACGCGTGGCAGCGCGGTGGTCGACGACGTCGTGCGCACGATGAACGAGATCACCGACCGCTCGCACAAGATCGGCGACATCATCGGCGTGATCGACGGGATCGCGTTCCAGACCAATATCCTCGCGCTGAATGCGGCCGTCGAAGCGGCGCGTGCCGGCGAACAGGGCCGCGGCTTCGCGGTGGTCGCGGCCGAGGTGCGCTCGCTCGCGCAACGCTCGGCGACGGCCGCGAAGGAGATCAAGTCGCTGATCGTGTCGTCGAACGAGACCGTCGAGCAAGGCGCGGCGCTCGTCACGCACGCAGGCGAGACGATGGCCGAGATCGTGCAGTCGGTACGGCGCGTGAACGAGATCCTCGACGAGATCAGCCATGCGTCGCGCGAACAGAGCGCCGGGATCGAGCAGGTCAATCGCGCGGTGGGCGAGATGGACCAGGTGACGCAGCAGAACGCGGCGCTCGTCGAAGAAGCCGCGGCCGCCGCGCATTCGCTGCGCGATCAGGCCGAGGCGCTGCGGGATGCGGTGACGCGGTTTGCGTTGCCGGCCTGACGGCGGCCGCCCGGCGCACGTGCGCTCACGCGGCGCGGCCGGGCCGCGACTCGGTCAGACCGGTGCCGAGCCCCAACCCCGCCGCCCGCTGGATCAGCTCGACGTCGTTGCTCACGCCGAGCTTCTTCATCGCGCTGATCTTCTGCGCGCTGACCGTCTGCTTGCCCTTGCTCAGACGCTGCGCGATCGTCTTGATCGGCACCCCCGACAGGTACAGGCGAATGACCTCGATCTCGCGCGCCGACAGCTTCACGGGCGCTTCGCCGCGCTCGTCGGCTGCATCGACCGCGCGCCTGACGAGCGGCGACAGGTAGCGCCCGCCGCTGTAGCTCGAATGAATGGCCGTGACGATATGGCCGACCTCGTCGAACTTGCTGACGACGCTCACGCCGCCGATCGCGAGCATCGACCCGAAGATCAGCGGATTCTCGTTCGCGACCAGTGCGACGATCCCGACGTTCGGACGCGTGCGCCGCAGCCAGTTGAACAGCGCAAGGCCGTCCATCTGCTCGTCTGCGCGGATCGCATAGTCGACCAGCACGACATCGCAGTCGACACCGCCGAGCGACGCGACCAGTTCGGCCACGCTCCGGTACACCGCGACGATCTCGATCGCACAGCCGCTGCCCGCGACCTGCTCGATGCCGGCCAGCGTCAACGGCCAGTCGTACGCGAAAACGACGCGAACATTGAATTTCCTCATGCGCAGTTCCAGGTGGTTCATCGGCCGCGCGACACGGAACGCGCACGGCCGGTTCGGCGTTGAAAGAACGTTCAGGCTATTTTTAGCCTGATCATCGATTCTAGGCAGGCGTGCTCAGGCGGGATATCGGACGGCATCGGGATCAACCGTCGGGGACGTAATACGAGTTTGAAATTTGCGCCGGTTCGAACGCCCGACACATCGGAGCCAACCTCCGCGGACACCGGCCAAATGGCCAGCGTGGCGGCCGATGCGGGCCAAGCGACCGGCCAGCAGGTAAAATCGACGCCTTTGCATCCCGCGCCGGGCCACCGGCGGCGAGCGACGCGCCGATGCCGGCCGCGCGCCGCCGCCCGTTTGCCGGCTGCCCGTACCCCCGCTTTCCCCATGACCGAATCCGACCTGCAACCCGACGACACCTCCATCCACGAAGACGGCCTCTGGCGCGACAACGGCTGGACGGCCCGCATCATCAAGAACGAAGACGACGACGGCTGGGCCGTCGAGATGATCAAGGACGGCGAGTCCGAGCCCGCGCTCGTCGGGCCGTGGACCATGGGCCGCGACAAGAAGAACCCGAAGCCGATGGACGCGAACGCGTTCCGCACGCTCGTGAAGACCGCGACCGAGGTGCTGATGCGGCACGAGCAGCAGCGGCGCGCGATGCTGCACAAGGAAGTGTCGGTTCAGGGCGAGGACGACCAGGATGTGTCGGTGACGCTCGATATCGTGCCGGACGAGTTCGAGCCGTACGCGCAGCTCAAGGCATTCGATCCGTATGGCGAACTGCTGGCCGAAGCGAAGGTGTCGGCCGGGTTCAAGCTCAACAAGGCCAGCGCCGAGCGCTGGGTCGCATCGGGCTTCGAGCGGCCGGCCGCCTGATCACGCGCGGCGCGCCGGGCCGTGCGCTCAGGCGCCGGCGCCCTGCCGTGCGCGCCGCAGCCGGCGCGCCGCCAGCTTGCGCCGCACGAGCTGTTCGAACTGCCGCGTCGCGACCGCCGGGTCGCGCGCGATCAGCCCGAGCGCGTTGCGCACGAGCTGGATCGGCGTCAGCACGAGGCCCCACGGCAACCCCCACCAGCCGAACGCGGCCGAAGCCAGCAGCGCGACCGCCTGCTTCCTGCGGCCGCAACGCCGGCAGCACACATGGTGTCGCGTCGCCCAGCGCGTGACGAACAGCAGCGACACGACGCGGTGCGACGCATGGACATCCACCGGCTGGTCGTCGCGACCGCAGATCGGGCACGGCCCGTAACGCCAGTCGTGCACGTACTCCCAGACTTTCGCGTCGGGCACCCGTTCCGCCTCGACGACGATCGGATGCGCTTGCGCGCACGCCGCACGGCAATAGCGGCGGCCGTCGATCGACCGCCCGCCGACCAGGAACGTCCTGCCGCAGTGACTGCACTCTGCCACGGTAACCTCGGATAAGCGTGATGCGCCGCATGCCGGCCGCGCGCAGCATGGCTGCAGCGGCGGTCCGGACGGGCCGTTTCCTGTCTTAACGGCCGACATCGCGCGGTCTTGAGCGGCGGTTTGCCGCAGCGCGTCAGCTGTGCAGCCCGTGCGCGGTCATCAGCCGATACAGCGTCGCGCGCGAGATGCCCAGCTCGGCCGCCACGTCCGCATGCTGGTGGCGGTGGCGCATCAGCGTTTCCTCGATCGCGTGCCGCTCGGCCTGCCGGCGCGCTTGCGCGAGCGTCGGCGGCCGCCGCGACGTGTACGGGTGCAGTTCGAGATCCGACGCCGAGATCATCGGGCCGTTCGTCATCACGACCGCGAACCGGATCCGGTTGATCAGCTCGCGCACGTTGCCGGGCCATGCGTAGTTGTGGATCGCTTCGATCGCGCACGGCATGAAGCCGCGAATCCGGTGCGAACTGTCGCCGCGATAGCGCCGCAGCACGTAATCGGCGAGCAGCATGATGTCGCGGCCGCGCACGCGCAGCGGCGGCTCGTCGATGCGCAGCACGCACAGGCGGTAGTACAGGTCGGCACGGAACCGCCCCGCCTGCATCGCGGCCTCGAGATCGACGTGGGTCGCCGACACGATCCGCACGTCCACCGGAATCGACGCGTGCCCGCCGAGCCGCTCGATCGTGCCTTCCTGAAGGAAACGCAGCAGGCTTGCCTGGCTCTCGAACGGCATGTCGCCGATTTCGTCGAGGAACAGCGTGCCGCCGTGAGCGGCCTCGATCCGGCCGATCTTGCGCTGGTGCGCGCCGGTGAACGCGCCGCGCTCGTGGCCGAACAGTTCGGCCTGCAGCAGCGTCGGCGGAATGGCCGCGCAGTTCACGGCGACGAAGGGCGCGTCGGCGCGCAACGACTGCTGGTGGATCGCCGCCGCCGTCAGTTCCTTGCCGGTGCCGGATTCGCCGGCGATGAAGACGGTGGCGTCCGTGTTCGCGACCTTGCGGATCGTCGCGAACAGCCGGCGCATTGCGTCGCACGAACCGATCATCGTGCCGCCGGGGGGCGCCGCATCGGCGTCCGGGCTGCTGTCCGCGAGCTTCAGCATCCCGTATGCATGGCCGACCAGATAGCCGATCGTCGTATAGGCGTTCGCATTGCGCACGTAGTCGAAGCAGCAGCGGCGAATCAGGCGCGCGATGGTGAGATCCCGCAGCCGCTCAGGGTCGGCGAGCGCGACCCAGCCGACGCGCGGATCGCGCAGCAGCGTCTCGAACGACGTGACGTCGGGCGACGCGAAGCTGCCGAAATCGACGATGCCCGCATGCGGACGGTTCACCCTGACGAGATTCAGTGCGTCCGCAACGGTTTTCGCGCGCCACACGTCCCAGCCGCGTGACGCGAGGCAGTCGACGAGCGCGGGATCGTGCTGCCGCGACAGGTAGACGAGTGGCCGCGGCGGTACGACATGGTTGCGCCGGACGGCAACGAACGGCGCCGTACCCGCATCGCGTTCGAAATCCTGAGGGCCCGACTCCCTGATCTGGCAGCAATAGTTCACGATGGCCTCATCGCTTGGATGGCTTGTCGAAACGGCCGTTGCCGGATCGCGCGGAGCGGGACATCATGGTCCCGCGGCGCGGCGCCGGGCCGTCCTCGAATTGACGTTTCGTTATCGGCAGAACACGACACGCTGCGTGTAGATTTGCGGCTCGACGACCGGCTTCGCGGAGCGGTTGAGGTCGTCACGATAGGCGCGGTAGGTCTTCCCGTTCACCGTCACCTCCGTCGCAGGGGCCGTCTCGATCGAGCCGAGCCCGTTGCGCTGCCACCCGCTCACCCGATCCGCCGCCGTCACGTTCGACTCGCCGGCGATCTTCTGCGTGATCGCGCTGCCGTCGCTCCATGGCTGCGTCTGCATGTCCTCGGCATGCTGCATCGCGCCGACCGTCTTGCCGGTCGATGTCGGCCCCTTCTGCGCGTCGAACGGCGCGCCACGGCCGTACACCGGCGATTGCCACGACGGGGCGTGACCTTCCTCCGGCATCATGTAGATCATCTGCGGATCGCCGATCATCATCATCGGCGCGCATGCCGTGTTGTCGGCGCGACCGAGCGTCGACAGCGCCTGCTGGACGCTCACGGCGTTCGCGGCGGTCTGCTCGCCCAGGATCACGAAGACCGCCGGGTTCTGAAATACCGACTGCGCCGCGGCTTGTGCGCTGTACAACAATAGAGCGACCAAAAAGATCCTCATGATTGAGGCCTCCTTGCATCCTCGTCAGGCAAAAAGAGGTGTTGGCCTCGGGGATCGGACCAACACCCGTCAAACAGGAAACGACCGTCGGGCATCGGGTTCGAACGTCTCCCGTGCGGCCGGTGTTCCGGTCACACGGGAAATCGACCCGCGTGCTTACGACGACGTGCTCGTCGAGATGGCCGCCGGAGCCGGCACGACCGGTGCAGCCGGGGCGGCCTGCTGGTCGACCGAAGCCGGCGGCAATGCTTGCGCCGGATCGGACAACGCCGGCATGTCGGCGGGCTGCGCAGCCGCTTGTTCCGGCACCTTCGCGTCGGCAGTCGGCAGGTCGGCAGGCGCCGCGGCTACGGCAGGCTGCGCGGCTTCCGGGGCGGGTGCTTCCGCGGCGACCGGCGCCGGCTCGGCGGCCTTCGCATCGGCTGCCGGGGCGGGCATCGCGGCTTCGGCCG
>NZ_VWWH01000092.1:0-27636 GCF_011753045.1 Burkholderia sp. Ap-955 | reverse complement strand
CGCCGCGAGCGCGACGCCGCCCAACTGGGCACGCGACATTGTGCGCGACGCCGAACGCCGGATGCCGGCCGCCGCCACCCGCGCGCCCGACACGAACACGAGCGCGATGCATGCCGCGATGGCGGCCGAGCGCACGCGCCTGTCCGCCGACGCGGCCACCGCGGTGGCCGATGCCGTGAAGTCGCGCATCGAGCGGGTCGTCAACGATACGGTGATGCAGGAGCTCGGCGAACTGCGCGGGATGATGGCAGAGCAGTTCGACAGCCTGATGTGGCACGACCGCCAGCGTCGCAGCGCCGTGCACGGCGCGCTGACGAAGCACCTGTTCGCGGCCGGTTTCTCCGCGCAGCTCGTGCGGATGCTGGTCGACAACATGCCGGCCGGCGACGGCGCGCAGACCCTCGAACAGGCCGCCGAATGGGCGCGGTCGGTGCTCGCGTCGAACCTGCCGGTGCTCGACAGCGAAGATGCGCTGATGGAGCGCGGCGGCGTGTTCGCGCTGATGGGGCCGACGGGCGTCGGCAAGACGACCACCACCGCGAAGCTGGCCGCACGCTGCGTGATGCGCTTCGGCGCGAGCAAGGTCGCGCTGCTGACCACCGACAGCTACCGGATCGGCGGCCACGAGCAGCTGCGCATCTTCGGCAAGATCCTCGGCGTGCCCGTACACGCGGTGAAGGATGCGGGCGACCTCGCGCTCGCGCTGTCCGAGCTGCGCAACAAGCACATCGTGCTGATCGACACGATCGGCATGAGCCAGCGCGACCGCGCGGTATCCGACCAGATCGCGATGCTGCACGGGGCGAACGCGCCGGTGCAGCGCCTGCTGCTGCTCAACGCGACTAGCCACGGCGACACGCTCAACGAAGTCGTGCAGGCGTACCGCAGCGCGGGCGAGCATCCGGACCTGGCCGGCTGCATCCTCACGAAGCTCGACGAGGCGACCCACCTCGGCGGCGTGCTCGACACGGTGATCCGCTACAAGCTGCCGATCCATTACGTGTCGACCGGCCAGAAAGTGCCGGAGAACCTGTACGTCGCGTCGACCAAATTCCTGCTGAAGAGCGCGTTCTGTGTACCGCGTGACGGCTCGCCCTTCGTGCCGCAAGACGAGGACATGCCGACGCTGCTTTCCGCACTGACCGCACGTTCCACCGCCGAGCTGCACGAGGTGCGATTTGGATAAACAAATCATCGACCAGGCCGAAGGGCTGCGGCGCCTGCTGGCCGGGCGCGCGTCACGCATCGTCGCGGTGGCGGGCGGGCCGGCGGGTGTCGGCTGCACGTCCACCGTCGTGAACCTGGCGGCGGCGCTCGCGTCGCTCGGCAAGGATGTGCTCGTCGTCGACGAGCGTGCCGACGTGCATTCGGCCAGCGCGACGCTGGCGGGCGCGTGGCTGCGCGACGGCGAGCGCGCGCGGGTCGCGGCCGGCTTCGGCCTGTGCGCCGCGGCGCGGCTCGCGCGCACCGGCTACACCGACGCGCAGCTGAGCGATTTCATCGACGGGCCGGCCGACATCGTCCTCGTCGACGCGCAGCTCGGCGCCGACGGTTCGTTCTCGGCGCTCGCGCGCGAAGCGCACGACGTGCTGGTCGTCACGCGGGTCGCCGCGCAGGCGATCACCGAGGCGTATGCGTGCATGAAGCGGCTGCATTTCGCGCACGCGTTCGCGCAGTTCCGCGTGCTGACCAATCACGTCGGCAGCCACGCGGACGCGAAGACGGCGTTCGACAACCTCGCGGGCGTCGCGAGCCGCTACCTGACGGTGTCGATCGCCGACGCGGGCTGCGTGAGCGCCGATCCGCTCGTCGAGCATGCGCGCGAACTGACGCGTGCCGCGGTCGACGCGTTCCCGTCGTCGGCCGCCGCGCGCGATTACCGGCAGATTGCCGCCGACCTGCTGTACTGGCCGATGCGCCCGCGTCCGGGTGCGGGCCGCGCCGTGCACGCGGGCGGCAAGCCGTCGTATGAGGCGGGCGCGGCACACGCCGCGTGAGCGCCACCGGAAGGAGAGAGCCATGATGTACAACGCTCAAGGAAAGATGTCCCAGGCCGACGTGCTCGCGCAATATGCGCCGCTCGTGCGACGCCTCGGGCTGCAGCTCGTCGCGAAGATGCCGGCGAGCGTCGACCTCGACGACCTGATCCAGGCCGGCATGATCGGCCTGATGGACGCGGCCGGGCGCTACAAGGAAGACCAGGGCGCGCAGTTCGAGACCTACGCGACGCAGCGTATCCGCGGCGCGATGCTCGACGAGCTGCGCAGCAACGACTGGCTGCCGCGCAGCCTGCGCAAGACGTCGCGCGAGGTCGAGCACGCGGTGCACCAGGTCGAGCAGCATCTTGGCCGCTCGGCGAGCGAGACCGAGATCGCGCAGCACCTGAACATGCCGCTCGACGAATACCAGGGGATGCTGCAGGACCTGCACGGCAGCCAGCTGATCTATTACGAGGATTTCGACCGCGCGGCCGACGACGAACCGTTCCTCGACCGCTACCGCGTCGATCACGCCGATCCGCTGTCGGCGCTGCTCGACGAGCACCTGCGCGAAGCGCTCGTCGAGGCGATCGAGCGGCTGCCGGAGCGCGAGAAGCTGCTGATGTCGCTGTACTACGAACGGGGTCTGAATCTGCGCGAGATCGGCGCGGTGCTCGAAGTGAGCGAATCGCGCGTGTGCCAGCTGCACAGCCAGGCGGTCGCGCGCCTGCGCGCACGGCTGCGCGAACAGGCGTGGGTCGGCGCGGAGTCCTGACCCTTTCCTGACGGCCGCGCGCGCCGACGCCGCGCGCTGGTGCCGGGTGCGCGCCGTGTGTGTGCATGCTTGCGCATTCTGTGCGCCGATTTGCTACAATCCTCTCCGCTTTCCGAGGAGCGTTGCGACGGACCTCCTGTGTCCGCCAGGCTCGGAAGGCTTCACCAAGCAGTCGTGCGGCACAACCGCGTCGGCCCCGCTTCCTGAACGGCGCTCACGTCACCAATCTAGAAACTTTTTAGAAAGGAGGGCGTGATGAACGCCATTATCGATTCCAAAGCTACCAACGATTACGTCGTCGCCGACATGGCGCTGGCCGGCTGGGGCCGCAAGGAACTGAACATCGCCGAGACCGAGATGCCGGGCCTCGTGCAGATCCGTGACGAATACAAGGCACAGCAGCCGCTGAAGGGTGCGCGCATTGCCGGTTCGCTGCACATGACGATCCAGACGGGCGTGCTGATCGAGACGCTGAAGGCGCTCGGCGCGGACGTCCGCTGGGCCTCGTGCAACATCTTCTCGACGCAGGACCACGCCGCTGCCGCGATCGTCGAAGCCGGCACGCCGGTGTTCGCGTTCAAGGGCGAATCGCTCGACGAATACTGGGAGTTCTCGCACCGCATCTTCGAATGGCCGAACGGCGAATTCGCGAACATGATCCTGGACGACGGCGGCGACGCAACGCTGCTGCTGATCCTCGGCGCGAAGGCCGAGAAGGACCGTTCGGTGATCGGGAAGCCGACCAACGAGGAAGAAGTCGCGCTGTACAAGTCGATCGCGAAGCACCTCGACGCGGACCCGACCTGGTACTCGACGCGCCTCGCACACATCAAGGGCGTGACCGAAGAAACCACGACCGGCGTGCACCGCCTGTACCAGATGGAAAAGGACGGCCGCCTGCCGTTCCCGGCGTTCAACGTGAACGATTCGGTCACGAAGTCGAAGTTCGACAACCTGTACGGCTGCCGTGAATCGCTGGTCGACGGCATCAAGCGCGCGACCGACGTGATGATCGCGGGCAAGGTCGCGGTCGTCGCGGGCTACGGCGACGTGGGCAAGGGCTGCGCGCAATCGCTGCGCGGCCTGGGCGCGACCGTGTGGGTCACCGAAATCGACCCGATCTGCGCACTGCAGGCGGCGATGGAAGGCTACCGCGTCGTGACGATGGAATACGCGGCCGACAAGGCCGACATCTTCGTGACGGCCACCGGCAACTACCACGTGATCAACCACGATCACATGAAGGCGATGCGCCACAACGCGATCGTCTGCAACATCGGTCACTTCGACTCGGAAATCGACGTCGCGTCGACCCGCCAGTACCAGTGGGAAAACATCAAGCCGCAGGTCGACCACATCATCTTCCCGGACGGCAAGCGCGTGATCCTGCTGGCGGAAGGCCGCCTCGTGAACCTCGGCTGCGCGACCGGCCACCCGTCGTTTGTGATGTCGAACTCGTTCGCGAACCAGACGCTCGCGCAGATCGAGCTGTTCGTGCGCGGCAACGAGTACGAGAACAAGGTGTACGTGCTGCCGAAGCACCTCGATGAAAAGGTCGCGCGCCTGCACCTGGCGCGCATCGGCGCGAACCTGTCCGTGCTGTCGGACGAGCAGGCTTCGTACATCGGCGTGCAGAAGGACGGCCCGTTCAAGCCGAACCACTACCGCTACTGATCCGATGCGCCGCTGCCGCGGTGCCGTGCGCGCGTCGCCCGTGCGCACCCGGTACGGCGGCACGGCGCGGGATCGCCGGCTGCCGCGGCGCGCCTTCGGGCACCCGCGGCAGCCGGCGGCGGCCACTGATCGTACCGATCGACAACCGAACCGGAGCACTCCATGAGCGTCATCCTCACCTGGGTCATCAACGCGCTCGCGCTGCTGATCATCACGTACCTCGTGCCGTCGATCCACATCAAGAGCTTCGGCACGGCGCTGATCATCGCGGTCGTGCTCGGCCTGATCAACACGGTGATCCGCCCGGTGCTGATCCTGCTGACGCTGCCCGTCACGATCGTCACGCTCGGGGTGTTCATCCTCGTCGTGAACGCGTTGTGCTTCTGGTTCGCGTCGTCGCTGCTGAAGGGCTTCGAGGTGTCGGGCTTCTGGTCCGCGTTCTTCGGTTCGATCCTGTACAGCATCGTGTCGTGGCTGCTGTCCGCCCTGATCTTCGGTCAGCGCGACATCGGCTGAGGCATGGGCTTGGTCCCTCAGAATCATGAAAACGATCGAACTCTCGTTTGAATTCTTCCCGCCGAAGACGGCGGAAGGCGTCGAGAAGCTGCGCGCCACGCGTGCGCAACTGCTGCCGCTGAAACCGAAATTCGTGTCCTGCACGTTCGGCGCCGGCGGTTCGACGCAGCAGGGCACGCTCGATACGGTGCTCGACATGCAGAAGGACGGCCTCGAGGCCGCGCCGCACCTGTCGTGCATCGGTTCGTCGCGCGACAGCCTGCGCGCGATCCTCGACCAGTACCGCTCGTACGGCATCCGCCACATCGTCGCGCTGCGTGGCGACCTGCCGTCGGGGATGGGCGAAGTCGGCGAACTGCGCTATGCGTCGGAGCTCGTCAGCTTCATCCGCGCCGAGCACGGCGACTGGTTCCACATCGAGGTTGCCGGCTATCCGGAGTACCACCCGCAGGCGCGTTCGCCGAAGGCCGATCTCGAGAATTTCGCGCGCAAGGTGAAAGCCGGCGCGAATTCCGCGATCACGCAGTACTTCTTCAACGCCGATGCGTATTTCCGCTTCGTCGACGATGCGCGCAAGCTGGGCGTGGAGGTGCCGATCGTGCCGGGCATCATGCCGATCACGAACTTCTCGCAGCTGATGCGTTTCTCCGAGATGTGCGGCGCCGAAGTGCCGCGCTGGATCGCACGCCGGCTCGAGAGCTTCGGCGACGATCGCGAGTCGATCCGCGCGTTCGGCGCGGACGTCGTCACGAGCCTGTGCCAGCGTCTGGTCGACGCGGGCGTGCCGGGTCTGCATTTCTATACGCTGAACACGGCGGCCGCGACGCGGACGATCTGTGAACGGCTCGTCATGTAAGCGCGCTCACGCGATTGCATGCGTCAAAGCCCCGCCGGTTGTGCCGACGGGGCTTTTTTTTCGATGACGGCGGCGCGCGGCCGCGTGCGTCAGCGCTGTGCCTGCATCAGCGGCGGGCGGCGCTCGAACCACGGCCGCGCCTGTTCGAGCTGCCGGGCGAGCCGGAGCAGCAGCGCGTCGTCGGCGTGACGCGCGGCGAACTGCACGCCGATCGGCAGCCCGCGCGCGTTCCAGTAGAGCGGCACCGACATCGCCGGCTGGCCGGTCAGGTTGAACAGCTCGGTGCAGCCGGCCCACGTGAACGCCTTTTCCGACGACTTCGCGAGCAATTCCTTCAGCAGCGGCTTCACCGGCAGCGCGGCGAGCACCTTCATCTGCGCCGCTTCGAACGGCGTCGGCTGCAATTCGCCGATCTTCACCGGCGGGCCCGCGAGCGACGCGCACAGGATCGCGTCGTAGCGCGACACGAGGCCGGCTACCTGCACGGTGAGCTGGCGCTGCCATTCGAGCACGTCCGGCAGGCGCGTGCGCGCGAGGCGCCGGCCGACCACGGCCATCGCCCACGTCGCGGCTTCGAATTCGCCGCGCTTCGGCGTGCGGCCGGTCAGCGCACGCGCGCCGAGCACCATCTCCTCGGCGATCGTCGCCCACAACGTGAGGAAGGTTTCGGCGGCGCGCGCGTAGTTGACGTGCAGCGTCGCCGGCTCGACATGGTGGCCGAGCGATTCGAGCAGCGCGGCCGCGTCGTCGAGCGCCGCGCGCGTGTCGTCGGCGAGCGCCGGCGCGAGCATCGGGTCGAGCACGAGGCCGATCCGCAGCGGGCCGGGCGGCGTGTCGAGCTCGCCGAGGAACGTGCCGGGCGCGCCGGCCGGCAAGGTCTGGCCGGTCGTCACGTCGAGCAGCAGCGCGCTGTCGCGCACGCTGCGCGTGACCGCATGCTGGACGACCAGCTCGCCGTTCGACGGCAGGTCGACGAGTACCGGGTTGCGGCTCGGCTTCAGGCCGAACAGCCCGCAGCACGACGCCGGAATGCGGATCGAGCCGCCGCCGTCGGACGCATGCGCGATCGGCACGATGCCGGCCGCGACGGCCGCCGCCGCACCGCCGCTCGAGCCGCCGGGCGTGTGATCGAGATTCCACGGGTTGCGGCACGCGCCGAACAGTTCGGGTTCCGTGTACGGCATCTGGCCGATCTCCGACGTGTTGGTCTTGCCGAACACGTTGAGACCGGCCGCGCGGCTGCGCGCGATCACCGGCGAATCGTCGGCGGGCACGAAATACCGGTAGTGCCGGCTGCCCATCGACAGCGGCAGGCCGGCGACCGCCGCGCCGAGATCCTTCACGAGATAGGGAACGCCGGCGAACGGCGCGTCGGTGCCGCCGTCGGGTGTGGCGGCCGCACGCTGGCGCGCGGCGTCGTAGTCCTGCAGCACGATCGCGTTGATCGCGCCGTTCACCGCTTCGGCCTGGCCGATCGCGGCGTCGAGCAGTTCGCGCGGGCTCGCCTTGCGTTCGCGTACCAGTGTGGCAAGGCTGATCGCGTCGTGCGCGAGATAGTCCGAGTGCATCGCTGTCATCCCCGTTGTGACTCGTGGCGATGACAGCAGCATAACGCGGGCCCGGTGTACGGGGCCCGCGGCCGGCCGTTTTTAGAGGTGCTCGGCGAGGAAGGTCAGCGTGCGGCCGTGCGCGAGCGCCGACGCGCGCTGGTTGTACGACGCGCGGTCCGTGCAGTTGAAGCCGTGCTCGGCGCCCGGGTACGCGTGGAACGACGCGTTGCCGTGGCCGGCGAATGCGGCCTTCACCTGGTCGACCGCCGCGGGCGGGATCGCGTGGTCGTTTTCCGCGTAGTGGAACAGGATCGGCTGCTTGATCTGGCCGGCCAGATCGAGCGCGTTCTGGATGCCGCCGCCGTAGTAGGCCACGGCCGCGTCGATCTTGCCGGTCGCGGCCGCACGGTACGCGAGCTGGCCGCCGAAGCAGTAGCCGATCGCGGCGACCTTGCCGGCCACTTCGGGGCGCGCGCGCAAGGCGTCGGCGGCCGCCCCGATGTCCGCGACCGCGAGACCCACGTCGGTCTTTTTCATCAGCTCGATGCCCTTGTCGCGATCTGCGCCTTCGTAGGTCAGCTCGACGCGCGGCTGCGTGCGCCAGAACACGTCCGGCGCGAGCGCGACGAAGCCGTCGGACGCGTACTGGTCGGCGACCGCGCGGATGTGCGAGTTCACGCCGAAGATCTCCTGGATGATGATGACGGCAGGGCCGGTGCCGCGCTTGGGCAGTGCGAGATAGCCGCCGAAGCTGTCGTTACCGGTCGGGATGTCGATCCATTGGGCTGTCACGTTCTGAACTCCTGGCGAACGGGGTGCGCGAGGCGCCCCGGAGGTGAAAAGAGGGCGGCCTAGTGTGCCACCGATCGTCCGATGCTGCAGCGCACGCGAGCGCTTCTCGCGCAGCGATCGTTTCGATCTCGATTATTCATTTTTCGGCGCTGCGCCGCTTCGATAGAGTCGATGTGTCGGCCTTTACAAAGCGCTTTCGCGCATCGTCATCGAAGGATTCGCCATGTCTGCCCGCTCGTTTTCCACACCCTTTTCCGAACGCTTCGGTCTGCGCCTGCCGCTCGTGCAGGCGCCGATGGTCGGCGCGACCACGACCACGATGGTCGCCGCCGCCTCGAATGCCGGTGCGCTCGGCAGCCTCGGCGCCGGCGCGCTCGCGCCCGAACGTATCGAGGCCGAAGTCGCCGCGATCCGTGCGGCGACCGATCGGCCGTTCGCGATCAACCTGTTCGTATTGCCCGATGAAGCCGCGCCCGACGCGGCGACCGTCGCGCGCGCACTGGCGGCGATCGACCCGTTGAATGCAACGCTCGGCCTGCCGCCGGGCACGGCGCCCGCGCGCTACGCGCCCGATTTCCGCACGCAGCTCGATGTGCTCGTCGCGCTGCGCGTGCCGGTCGCGAGCTTCACGTTCGGCGTGCTCGACGCGGCCGACGTCGCACGCCTGCATGCCGCCGGCACTTATGTGATCGGTACCGCGACGCACGTCGCCGAAGGGCTTGCGTGGCAGGCGGCCGGCGCCGATGCGATCTCCGCGCAGGGCGCCGAGGCGGGCGGCCATCGCGGCACGTTCATCGGTTCCGCAGACGATGCGCTGATCGGCACGTTCGCGCTCGTGCCGCAACTGGTCGACGCGACCGGCCTGCCCGTGCTCGCCGCGGGCGGCATCATGGACGGCCGCGGGATCGCGGCCGCGCTGGCGCTCGGCGCGCAGGGCGCACAGCTCGGCACCGCGTTCCTCACCTGCACGGAAAGCGCGATCGCGGCCGACTGGAAGGCGCGCGTGCTCGCGAGCGCCGACACGTCGACGCAGGTCACCCGCGCGATCACCGGCCGCCACGCGCGCGGGCTGCGCAATACGTTGATGGCCCGGCTCGGCGAACGCGTGGCCGACGCCGCGCCGTACCCGGTGCAGAACGCGCTGACGCAGCCGCTGCGCCAGGCCGCCGCGCGCGCGAACGACGGCGACTACCTGTCGCTGTGGGCCGGGCAGGGCGCACCGCTCGCACGACGGCGCGGCGATGCGCTGACGACGTCGCAGCTCGTCGCCGCGCTCGATGGCGAATGGCGTGCGGCGGCTGCCTGAATCGTTCATATCGGACGACGAAACGCGCGTTGTCACGCGCGTTTCATTCAATGATCACGGGCACAAAATACCGAATCGAAATGCCCCCCGGAATGTTTTAAAACGACCTTTCAGCAAGCCACCTGGAATTAGCGGAAACCCTTATCCGGCGGGGCTCGCGGCGATATTCGAATCGTCATTCCAAAGCGTGCATATCGGTAGTGTTACCACTACCCCAAAAAAGTCCCACAAATTAATTTGATCACCTACACTTGCGCGCAAGTACGGACGGGCGGCCGCTAAAAGCGGCGGTTTTCACGTGCTTGAGGCCAAGTGCATGAACGATGCAACCGGCGAATCGTCCAGTGATTGCAAACACAGGGATGGCAGCGGGGCACCGGGCGATGGCGTTTTATTGGGACCGAAACTGGAGACTTACATGAATATCAAGATGCAAAAGCTGTTGCCGATCACCGCGGCCGCGATGCTGTGCGCTGCAGCTGCGGGCAACGCAGCGGCCGATCAAGTCGTCAAGATCGGCCACGTCGCGCCCTTGACGGGCGGCATTGCACACCTGGGCAAGGACAACGAAAACGGCGCACGTCTCGCAGTTGAAGAGATCAACGCCAAGGGTCTCACGGTCGGCGGCCAGAAAATCACGCTGCAACTCGACCCGCAGGATGACGCGGCCGACCCGCGGCAGGCCACGCAGGTTGCGCAGAAGCTCGTCGACGACAAGGTCGTCGCGGTGGTCGGCCACCTGAACTCGGGCACGTCGATCCCGGCCTCGAAGATCTACAGCGATGCGGGCATCGTGCAGATCTCGCCGTCGGCGACCAACCCGGCCTACACGCAGCAGGGCTTCAAGACCACGTACCGCGTGGTGGCCACCGATGCGCAGCAGGGCCCGGCACTCGCGAACTACGCGCACTCGAAGGGCATCAAGAGCGTGGCCGTGGTCGACGATTCGACCGCGTACGGCCAGGGTCTCGCGAACGAGTTCGAGAAGAAGGCCAAGGCGCTCGGCCTGAAGGTGATGTCGCATGACGCGACGAACGACAAGGCGGTCGACTTCCGCGCGATTCTGACCAAGATCAAGGGCGAGAATCCGGACGCGATCATGTACGGCGGCATGGACGCAACGGGCGGCCCGTTCGCGAAGCAGGCGAAGCAGCTCGGCCTGCGCGCGAAGATCCTCGCGGGCGACGGCGTGTGCACGGAAAAGCTGGCCGACCTGGCCGGCGACGCGACCGACAACGTGGTGTGTTCGGAAGCCGGTGCTTCGCTCGAGAAGATGTCGGGCGGCGCGGCGTTCAAGTCGAAGTACGAGAAGCGCTTCGGCCAGCCGATCCAGATCTACGCACCGTTCACGTATGACGCCGTGTACATCATCGTCGATGCGATGAAGCGCTCGAACTCGACGGATCCGGCGAAGATCCTCGCCGCGATGCCGGCGACGAACTACTCGGGCGTGATCGGCACGACGACCTTCGACTCGAAGGGCGACCTGCAGCACGGCGTGATCTCGCTGTACAACTACAAGGGCGGCAAGAAGTCGCTGCTCGACGAAGTGAAGATGTAACGATACAAGCGGTCAACAGAAGGGGTGAAAGCGCGCATGCGGCAACGCATGCGCGCTTTCTTTTTGGGCCGGCGCCTGCCGCGCCCCGTCAGATCTTCAGCCGCGCGAGCACCTTCGGCGCGACGGCCGCGACGAGCGCCGCGCACAGCGCGACGACGGACAGCCCGATCGTCAGGTTCGACGCCTGCGCGACGGCGCCGATCACGACCGGACCGAACAGCATGCCGAAATACGCGAGCCCGGCCACGTGCGCGAGCCCTTCGGCCGCATGGATGCCTTTCACGCGCGCGGCGGCCGCGAACAGCACCGGCATCATGTTCGCGAGGCCGAGGCCCATCAGCGTGAAGCCGGTCAGCACCGTGGCCGAATACGGCAGCAGCAGCGCGCCGATCATCCCCGCGCAGGCGAGCGACGCGCTCGCGAACACGAGCTGCGGCGCGCCGAAGCGGGCGCGCACGGCGTCGCCCGCGAAGCGCGCGATGGCCATCCCGCCCGAGAACGCGGCATAGGCGGCGCTGGCGAGCGCGGGGCTCGCCACGACGACGTCGCGCATGTAGACCGTCGCCCAGTCGTACATCGCGCCTTCGGCGATCAGCGCGACGAGCGCGATGCCGCCGAGCATCCACAACGCCGGCGAGCGCCAGCGGTTGCCGCCGCCGTGCGCGTGCTCGTGGTGCGGCACATGCGGCAGCACGGCCGGGCTGGCGATCACCAGCACCGTCGCGCTGGTCGCCGCCGCGAGCGCGAGATGCACGGCCGGCGCCATGCCGGCCGACAGCAGCGCGCCGCCGGCGGCCGCCCCCGCCATCCCGCCGATGCTGAACATGCCGTGCAGCGACGACATGATCGGCCTGCCGATTGCAATTTCGACCGCGCTGGCCTCGGCGTTCATCGCGACGTCGAGCGTCGCCATCGAGAAGCCGAACAGCGCGAGCACGGCCAGCAGCAACGGATAGTCGGGCACGACGAGGATCAGCGCCGCGCAGGCCGACATCACGAGCCCGCCCGCGAGGCACGCGGTGCGCGAGCCGACGCGCGCGATCCAGCGCGCGATGGTCAGCATCGCGGTAATCGAGCCGACGGCGACCGCGAACAGCGCGATCGACAGCAGCCCGGGGCTCAGCGCGAACTTGTCGCGCACGGTCGGCACGTGCACGCCCCACGACGCGAACATCATGCCGGCGACGAAGAACAGCGCCATCGACGCCGCGCGCGCCCGCTGGCGGGCCGGTAGCGACAGCACGCGATGCGCGTCGGGCGGCGCGGCGAACGGCGACGACGATTCGGGGGAGGAGGATTCGAACACGGTGACGCTCATCAAAAGAAATGCACGGACGCACGCCGCGCCCGTCGGATCCGTCAGATTCTATCGAACCGCTTACGATCCTGCCGGGCGTTGGCCGTTCAGCCGATGATCCGGCGATTTCCCGGTGACCCGCGTTCGGCCGTATCGACTGCATAGGCCGTTCGACCGATGCGCCGCGCCCGCGGGTAACATCGAAGCGCATGGCGTGCCCGGCGCGCCGCCTTTCGACCGCAGGAGTCCTCTTGAACATCGATCCCGCTCTCACCGTGCATCTGCTGCACCGCTGCGCGCTCGGCACGCTCGCCACCCATTCGCGCGATCCGCAGGGTTTCCCGTATCCGACGGTCGTCCCGTTTGCACCCGATGCAAGCCATCGTCCCGTGATTCTCGTGAGCGGCCTCGCGGAGCACACGCGCAATCTGGCCGCCGATCCGCGCGCGGGCTTCCTCGTCGTCGACGCGCCCGACGGCGACGTGCTGAACGCCGAGCGCGCGACGCTGCTCGGCCGGTTCGTGCCGCTCGGCGACGATCCGCACGTCACCGCGCGCTACGGTCGTTATGAGCCGGACGCCGCGCGCTATCTCGCGCTCGGCGATTTCACGTTCTGGGCGCTCGACGTCGAGCGGCTGCGCTATATCGGCGGGTTCGGGCGCATGGGCTGGGTCGACGGCACGCATCTCGATGCGCTGCCGCCGCTCGCGTTCGACGAGGAGCAGGCGTTATGGGACGCGTACGATGCCGGCGCTGCGCGCCGAGACGGGCTCGAATTGCTCGGTGTCGATCGCCACGGCGCCGACTGGCGGCATGACGGCCGCCGCGTGCGTACACCGTTTGATACGCCATTGGCCGATGCGGGCGAATTGCGCGAGCGGCTGATTGCGTGCGCTCGGGATGTGACGTGACGTCGCGGATACCGGCCGGTCCGCGCTTTGCCGTTTAGCGAGTCGCGCCATCCGATTTTCGTAAAACTGTCGTCCGATGAAAGCTTCTAATTTTCAAATGCAGGGTAATTGCGTATGTTGATAGACCTTATAGACAATCGCTAATGTCCTAATCTCTGTGTAGGAACGTAAAAATTTGAGAAAAGGCCGCGACCGGTCAAAATGACACGTGTGAATTCCAATTGATCTCGGGATTTTCGTGAATCTCGCTTCTATCAAATCTTTTTTGTGCTAATCTCTGCCTTCGAAAATCCGAGGCACATATATTTCAAGAATGGTGAGCTGGCTGCAGATCGGCGCCATTGGTCAGATAGAAAGGGAAACTATGTCTTCTTACAAGGACCTGCTGGCCCAGCGGGAGAAGCTGGAGAAGCAAATCGAAGAAGCAAAGTCGCGTGAATACGCTGAAGTGCTGAATGACGTGAAGCAGAAAATTGCCGACTACGGCTTTTCGCTCGCCGAACTCGGTCTCAGCCGCGCGAAGGCAGGCAAGGTTGGCCGTCCGCGCGCAGGCGTCGCCGCGAAATATCGCGATCCGGAAACGGGCGCGACGTGGTCGGGCCGCGGCAAGCCGCCGCGCTGGATCGCCGGCAAGAACCGCGAACAGTTTGCGATTTAAACGTCCGTTTAAGTAGCCTGCGCTTCAAAAGAGCCGCGTGTCCGTTGAGGAGCGCGGCTTTTTTGTTTTCAGCGGCCGCCAGCCACATGGCGCCGTCATGAAAATGTAATGATCCGGTGTGAATGGAAATGCGACCCGTTCGCATAAGCGATTGATTTAAATAAGAAATTTGTGGGTATTGGCGGAGTTCGCGGGGCGCCCTTGATAGAATCGGGTTTCGCACACCGATATCTCATATTTCATGTCCACGTTTTCCGGCGACGCGCAGAGCACAGATAAGCACGCGGTTGCGCGCAAGAGCACGTTCGTCAGTATTGTGCTGAATGTCGTGCTTGCGACATTTCAGATCGTCGTTGGCACGATTGCACATTCGCAGGCATTGATTGCCGACGGGGTGCATTCGATTTCCGATTTGATCTCGGATTTTGTCGTGCTGGTTGCGAATCGGCATAGCGGCGCATCGCCGGATGCCGACCACAATTACGGCCACAGCCGCTACGAGACCGTCGCCTCGCTGTTTCTCGGCGCTATCCTGATTGCGGTTGGCGTCGGCATGCTATGGCGGGCCGGCGACCGTCTCGTTAATCTCGAAAACATTCCGGCGGTCCATTTTTCCGCGCTGCTCGTCGCGCTGACGGTGCTCGTGTCGAAAGAGGCGCTGTTTCGCTACATGCTGCGCGAGGCGCGGCGTGTCCGCTCGGCGATGCTCGTCGCGAACGCATGGCATGCGCGTTCGGATGCCGCATCGTCGCTCGTCGTCGCGATCGGCATCGTCGGCAGCCTAGCCGGCGTGCGGCTGCTCGACCCGATCGCGGCGGCGATCGTCGGCTTCATGGTCGCGCGCATGGGCTGGACGTTCGGCTATGACGCATTGCAGGACCTCTCCGACCGCGCGCTCGATACGACCGATACGGCCGAGATCCGCGCGCTGCTCGCGGCGACGCCGGGCGTGCGCGACGTGCACGACCTGCGCACGCGCAAGATGGGCGATGCCGCGCTCGTCGACGCGCACATCCTCGTCGATCCGAAAATCTCCGTCTCCGAAGGGCATTACATCGCCGAGACCGCGCGTGCGCGCGTATTGACCGACCCGCGCGTGCTCGACGCGCTGATTCACGTCGACCCGGAGAACGACGCGGCGCGCCGTCCGGCGCTCGCGCTGCCGCCGCGCGGCGAGATCGTGGCCCGGCTCGAGGCCGCGCTCGCGCAGCGCGGGCTGCATGCGGCGGCCATCAACCTGCATTACCTGAGTACGGGGCTCGAGATCGACGTGACGCTTGCCTGCGATCCGCACGACACCGACGCGGCGCTGGCCGGCCGGCTCGACGCCGACGCGCTGAAGCGCGAGTTCGGCGCGCGCCGGATCGGCTTCACGCGCACGGTGCCCGCGCAGGCGTGACCTGCCGCGGGCACACGAGATGGAAGGCTGCCGGCGCGTGCCTGCGCGTTACAGCGGCAGTTGCGTGTCGAACTTGATCTCGCGCAGCACGACGCTCGTGCGCACCTGCGACACGGCGGGGATCTTGAAGATGCGTTCGTGCAGGAACACGTCGTAGGCCTTGATGTCCGGCGCGACGATCTTGAGGATGTAATCGGCTTCGCCGGTCGTGCTGTAGCACTCGGTGACTTCCGGGCAGGTCGAGATCTCGCGCTCGAACTGCTCGACGCCGCCTTCGTTGTGGCGGGTCAGGTGCACGTGCGCGAGCGCGCAGACGTGCAGGCCGAGCTTCTCGCGATCGAGCAGCGCCGTGTAGCGCTGGATCACGCCCGACTGTTCCATGTCCTTGATGCGGCGCCAGCACGGCGTGCTCGACAGGCCGACCTGGTCCGAGATTTCCTGGACCGAACGGCGCGCGTCGAGCTGCAACAGGCGAAGGATTTTTTGCGAAAAGGAATCGAGCGTCACCTGCGCCTCCATGCGGCAGCAACAACATGCTGAATGTTAGAGGGCCGGGAAAGGAAAGGCAATCTGGTGTCGCGTTGTTGAGCGAGATTCGCTAATTTGCTCGCGGATCCGTGGGATTTTGTCCCGCGCCTGCGTTTTCCGATCGATCGGTGTCCGACACCGCGAGGCCGGCGAGCGCAGCCTGCTGGCGGCGCAGGTCGGCCAGCATGTTGCAGAACAGCGCGCCTTGCTCGATCGCGTCGTCGAGCGCGACGTGCGTATGCGGATGGTCGTCGAACCAGTGCTTCGGAAAGCGCGGCTTGATCGCCTTCCGGTACGGCAGGCCCGTCATCGCGAACGCGAGCGTCTTGATGTCGAGCGCCGACCACGAGAACGGGCAGCGGCCCGCGAAGCGCATCATGTACCAGAACATGAACGTGAAGTCGAAGCCGGCCGGCATCGCGACGAACACCGGCTTGCCGGGCAGCGCCTCGACCCAGTCGACGTACGCGAGCAGCGCCGCTTCGGGCGCCTGCAGGTCCTTTCGGCACGCGGCCCATGCTTCGGGCTCGGTCTTCCACCACGCTTCCTGCACCGGGTGCGCCTGCGCGCCCGGCAGCGTTTCGAGATTGGCCGAGAACGTCGCGATCAGCTGCTTGTCCTCGGTATAGGCGGCCGAGGCAAAGCTCAGCATCGAATGCGGGCCGGGAATCGGGCCGTCGGCCTCGACATCGGTGCTGACGTAGATTTCCGGGATGGCGGTCTGGTTCATCCGAATACCTTGTCGGACACGAACGGGTTCGTGCGGCGCTCGTCGCCGAACGTCGACACCGGGCCGTGACCCGGCACGAACGTCACGTCGTCGCCGAGCGGCCACAGCTTCTCCTTGATCGACCGGACGAGATCCTCGTGGTTGCCGCGCGGGAAATCGGTGCGGCCGATCGAGCCGGCGAACAGCACGTCGCCGACGATCGCGACGCGATGCGCGCGGCTGAAGAACACGACGTGGCCGGGCGTATGGCCCGGGCAGTGATAGACCTCGAGCGTTTCGTCGCCGAACCGCACGGTGTCGCCGTCGTTCAGCCAGTGATCCGGCTCGAAGGTTTCGGCGGCCGGAAAGCCGAAGCGTTCGCTCTGCATCGGCAGCTTCTCGATCCAGAAGCGCTCTTCTTCCTGCGGCCCCTCGATCGGTACGCCGTAATGCGCCGCGAGCGTCTTCGCGCCCGCGCAGTGATCGATGTGCCCGTGCGTGAGCAGCACCTTCTCGACCTGCACGTTCTGCCGCGCGACTTCCTGTTCGATCCGGTCGAGATCGCCGCCCGGATCGACGACGGCGGCGCGGCCCGTCTTCTCGCAGACGAGCAGCGAGCAGTTCTGCTGGAACGGCGTGACCGGAATGAGCGTGACTTTCATGGAGGCACCGGCGGCTAAAAGGAGCGATTGTACCGGTCGCGCGTGCCGCTTGCCGGTCGCACGACGTGTGTCGCGGTGCACGCCCCGGGCATTCCCGGAGCATGTCGATTGTTACAGCCATAGTGAGAATCAATGGTCCCCGACGGGCGCTTTTCGAGACAGCCTTTTGGTTTATGTATAATGCGCCCCATTGAGCGTGAATTTCACGCAATTCGCTGGTGTTTCGGCCCCGTTAAAAAGGGGCGTCGGAGGCACCGTCAAGCATCAGCCGCCGGGGAGTCCGGCGGTGTATCCAGCACCGAGCTTTCGGTGCTCACGTCTTGTCCGGCCGGGTGCTGCGCGCCCGCCTGCGGCCCTGCTGCCGCGCCGCCGGATGAGGCCTGTGCCGCCGTTCCTGTGAGTCGGTCGTTTCGACGCGCGCGAACGTGAAGCCATGTTCGATGGCGGCATGTGGGGTCTGGTCAGGCTGTTGGGGACAGGTTGCGCCAGACGTGAAAACTAATCAGGACGGTTGCGGCCTAGACGAAAGCCGCGCCCATGCTAGCCGCCTGCTCGCATCCGAGCGGGGCGTGCACGCATTTGCCGTCCGGGCCGCGTGTCTGCGCTGTGAAGCAGCGTGATGAAGGAGCGGCCCGAACCAGAAGGCGACACGTCGATGAATTTACGTTTTCCGAGTCGATTCGGGACCATTGCATTGTTTTTTGCGCTGACGGGCTGTGCGGTGCCACCCAGCCAGACCACCAGCAGCGCGAACCAGAAGAACGCCGTCGACAAGACGGCCGCCGCCGCGAAGGCGGATAGCGACAAGCAGCTGAATTTTGATTCCGCGCTGGCATCGATGCCGGCTGCCGACAGCAAGGACGCGAAGAAGTCGTCGCTGGCGGACGCCGAGCCGATCGACGGCAAGGATGTGTCCGATTTCCGCCAGACGGGCCGCGCATCGTGGTACGGGCGGGATTTCCACGGCCGCCGCACCGCGAACGGCGAGCGCTTCAACATGAACGCGCTCACCGCCGCGCACCGTACGCTGCCGCTGTCGTCGTACATCAAGGTGACGAATTCGTCGACCGGCAAGTGGGTCGTCGTGAAGGTCAACGATCGCGGGCCGTACAAGCGCGGCCGCGTGCTCGACCTGTCGTATGCGGCCGCGAAGCTGATCGGCCTCGTGCACGCCGGCACGGGCCGCGTGAAGATCGAAGGGCTGTCGCCGCAGGAAGCGCGCGAGGCTCGCGACGAAATGTTCGCGTCGGTTTCGGCAAAGTAACGCAGCGGCTCGACCGCTCATGCAAAAGGGCTGCCCAAGGGCAGCCCTTTGTCTTTCGTGCGCGGCGCGATGCCGGCGCCGGCTTCCCGGTGCCGGCCGCCTCGCGTGTCAGCTTTCGTCCTTCAGCACAAGCGCACGCGCATACAGCGTGTTGCGCGACGCGCCCGTCAGCGCGGCCGCGAGCTTGGCCGCGCTCTTCACCGGCACCTCTTCCAGCAGCAGCTTGAGCAGCGCGTCGTGCGCGGTGTCGTCGGCTTCGCCGCTCGTCGCCGGTGCGCCTTCGACCACCAGCACGAACTCGCCGCGCTGCCGGTTCGCATCGCCGGCGAGCCAGGTCTGTCCTTCGGCCAGGGTGCCCTGGAACAACTGCTCGTGTAGCTTGGTGAGCTCGCGCGCGATCAGCAGCCGGCGCGCGGGGCCGAATGCGTCGGCGAGTGCGGCGACGGTTTCGGCGATCCGGTGCGGGGCCTCGTAGAACACCAGCGCATACGGGTGCGATACCAGCGCCTGCAGCGCGGTCGCACGCTGTTTCGCCTTCGGCGGCAGGAAGCCCGCGAACGTGAACGCGCCGGCCCAGTCGCCGGCCACGCTCAGCGCGGTCACCGCCGCGCTCGCGCCCGGCAGCGGGATCACCGCGAAGCCGGCGGCGCGCACCGCGTCGACGAGCCGCGCGCCGGGGTCCGAGATGCCGGGCGTGCCGGCGTCCGATACATAGGCCACGCGTTCGCCGCCGCGCAGCAGTTCGATCACGCGTTGCGCGGCTTCGCGTTCGTTGTGCTCGTGCACCGCGAGGAGCGGTTTCGAGATCCCGTAGCGGGCGAGCAGCTGGCCCGTGTTGCGGGTGTCTTCGGCCGCGATGCGGTCGGCGAGGCCGAGCACGTGCAGCGCGCGCAGCGTGATGTCGGCGGTGTTGCCGATCGGCGTGGCGACCACGTAGAGCGCGGCGTCCGGGTAGTGCTGCGTGTGCGCGAGTTCGAGGAGGGCAGTCATGGCAGGCAATGCGCGCAATCGCGGCGCAAGCGGAACAAGGACGGCATTGTGCCACGCGGCGCCGGCCCGGCCGGACGACGGGCGTGGTTTGGCACGCGCCGGCGACAACTTTTCGGATGCGGCGCGATCCAAACCGGTCGGCGCGGCGTTCGAGCTGCGTGCGCGGCAGTTTCTCGAACGCCGCGGCCTCGTGTTCGTCGCGGCGAACGTGACAATGCGAGGTGGCGAGCTCGATCTCGTGATGCGGGAGCCCGACGGCATGCTCGTGTTCGTCGAGGTGCGCGCGCGGCGCAGCGTCCGGCATGGCGGCGCGGCCGCGAGCGTCGGCTGGCGCAAGCGGCGTCGCCTGGTGGCGGCCGCGCTCCAGTTCTGGGCGCGGCACGGCGCCGGCGCCGCGTGCCGCTTCGACGTCGTCGCGTTCGAGGCCGGCCGGCTCGCGTGGCTGCGCGACGCATTTCGTGCCGACGATGCGTAGCGGCGAGCTGTGACGAGATGTAAAGAGTTCTTGCCGGACCCCTGGAGAGGGTGCCGGAGTACGGTAAACTCGCCGCACCCACGATGTCGCGCGATGCGTGCCACGCGCCCAGTTCACCAGGAATCGATGTCAGTCGAACGTATTCAGCAACATTTCCGCGACAGTGCCGCGCTTCATGCAGAAGCGGCCGACGCGCTGTCGCTGCCGATCGCAGCCGCGGTCGATGCGATGTTCGCCGCGCTGGCGAACGGCAACAAGATCGTTGCGTGCGGTGACGGCCCGTCGGCCGCCGCCGCGCATTACCTCGCCGTGTCGCTCGTCGGCGGCTTCGAGCGCGAGCGCCCGGGCCTGCCCGCGATCGCGCTGGCCACCGATGCGTCGCAGGGCGGCCTCGCGGGCGCGGTGTCCGCCGATCAGCTGTTCGCGCAGCAGGTGCGCGTGCTCGGCCAGACCGGCGACATCCTGCTGGTGCTCGATCCGGCCGGCGCGTCGCCGCGCGTGCTGGCGGCGATCGACGAAGCGCACGAGCGCGAGATGACCGTCGTCGCGCTGACGGGCGGCGACGGCCATGCGGTCGCCGCCGCGCTGTCCGATACCGATATTCCGATCAGCGTGCCCGCCGTTCGCGCGGCGCGCATCCACGAAGTCCATCTGCTGACCATCCACTGCCTGTGCGACGGCATCGACGCGATGCTGCTGGGTGAGGATTGAACGAAGGAGAGCCGTCGATGAATCAAAGCCGCGTCAAACAGACGCTCGTCAGAACCACGCTGCTCGCTGCGCTGACGGCGGGTCTCGCCGTGTCGCTGCAAGGTTGTGTGCTCGGGGTCGTGGGCGCAGCGGCCGGCGGCGGCGCGCTGATCGCGACCGATCGCCGGACGCTCGGCGCGCAGACGGAAGATCGCGAGATCCAGGTCAAGTCGCTCACGCAGATCAACAACGGGCTGCCCGACCAGTCGCACGTGAACGTGACGGTGTTCAACCGCCGCGTGCTGCTGACGGGCGAAGTGCCGAACGATGCATCGAAGCAGCGCGCCGAGGAAATCGTGCGCGGCATCAACAACGTGAATGGCATCGTCAACGAGCTGTCGGTCGAGCCGGCGTCGTCGCTGTCGTCGCGCGCGAACGACTCGTACCTCGAAGGGCGCGTGAAGTCCGAGCTGATCGCGACGAAGGGCATCTCGTCGAACTACTACAAGGTCGTCGCCGAACGCGGCAACCTTTACCTGATGGGGCTCGTGACGGTCGACGAGGGCAACCGCGGCGCGGAAGCCGCCAGCCAGGTGCCGGGCGTCGAGAAGGTCGTGAAGGTGTTCCAGTACGTGAAGCCGCAGGACGCGCAGGCGCTGCAGAACGCGTCGCCCGCAAGCGGCGCGTCCGGTGCGCAGGCCGCCGCGCCGGCGGATACCGCGACGGTAGGCGCCGTGCCCGACGCGTCGGTGCAGTCCGCGCCGCTGCAGCCGCCCGCACCGATCTCGAATTCGTCGAACGTGCACCCGGGCAACCCGAAGGCCCCGTCGCAATGAAGAACATGCAGATGAAGCAGATGAAACAGTGGATGGTGCAGGGCGCCGCGGCCGCGGCGCTCGTGGTTGGCGCGCTGGGCGTCGCGCACGCGGATGTCGGCGACGGCCTGAAGGTCGCGCGCGGCAACGCATGCATGGGCTGCCACGCGGTCGACCGCAAGCTCGTCGGCCCGTCGTTCAAGGATATCGCCGCCCGCTACAAGTCCGATCCGCAGGCCGTGGCCAAGCTGTCGAAGAAGGTGAAGGAGGGCGGCTCGGGCGTCTGGGGCGCCATTCCGATGCCCGCGCACCCGCGCATGAGCGACGCCGATGTGCGTTCGGTGGTCGAATGGGTGCTGGCTGGCGCGCCGTCAAAGTAAGGTTTCAGGGGCGATTCAACCCCTATTGCCAAGCGCGGAAATGCGTGTGTATGATGGTTGACTGTTGGGGCGGTAGCTCAGCTGGGAGAGCGTCGCGTTCGCAATGCGAAGGTCGGGAGTTCGATCCTCCTCCGCTCCACCAACGGAATTCGAAGGCCCGATCGCAAGATCGGGCCTTTTTGTTTTTGTGGGTCCGCGATGGCAGGCCGGACCCACGCGCCGCATTCGACGTGGCGGGGTGGGTCGACCGGTGGCCGGTCAGTCAGGTCAGCAGTTCGTGCGCGAGCCTGAACGTCGGCACCGCCAACGCGGCAAACGCCACCGTGATGACCGCGAGAATCACTGTTCTCTTCCGCAGCAGCGCGAAGATGACGAACGATAGCGCGTAGAACGCGCAGGTCAGCAGGATGATCCACCAGAGCGCCGCGTAGCCGGCGCCGCCTTCGAAGTTCGATACGTTCCGCGTCATCAGAGTCGCGCCGTAACCGGCGGCGGTCATGCTCGCGGGCAGGCCCAGCACCGAATACAGGATGTAGACGATGAGCTGTCGCGGTGTCGGATCGGAAGACGTCATGACGGGCGGTTCTTTTTCGGGTGGACGGGCCGCCGAACCGGTCGCCACGCGGGCAGGTTCAGGCAGCCAGCAGGATGCGGGCGTTTCCGGTGTTTGGCAACAACCGGCCGCTGCCCGCCGCCACCCTTACCCCCGCCCGAAACTCGGCCGCTTCGGGTCGTACGTCCACCCCGGCACGAGATAGCGCATCGCGATCGCGTCGTCGCGCGCCGTGCCGCCGACTTGCCGATAAAGCGCATGAGCGGCCTCGACCTGCGCCAGGTCGAGCTCGATCCCGAGCCCCGGCCGCTCCGGCACGGCGACCTGCCCGCCGACGATCTTCAGCGGCTCGCGTGTAAGCCGCGCATCGCCTTCCTGCCAGATCCAGTGCGTGTCGATCGCGGTGATCGTGCCGGGCGCGGCGGCCGCCGCATGCGTGAACATCGCGAGTGACACGTCGAAGTGGTTGTTCGAGTGCGAACCCCACGTGAGCCCCCAGTCGCGGCACAGCTGCGCGAGCCGCACCGAGCCCTGCATCGTCCAGAAATGCGGGTCGGCGAGCGGGATGTCGACGGCCTGCAGCCGTACCGCATGATCCATCTGCCGCCAGTCGGTCGCGATCATGTTGGTCGCGGTCGGGATCCCCGTCGCGCGGCGGAATTCGGTCATCACCTCGCGGCCCGAATAGCCGCCTTCCGGCCCGCACGGATCCTCCGCGTACGCGAGCAGGTGGCCTTGTCCGCGGCACAGCGCGACGGCCTCGTCGAGTGACCACGCGCCGTTCGGGTCGAGCGTCGCGCGTGCGTCGGGGAAGCGCGCCTTGATCGCGGCGATCGCTTCCATCTCGTCGGCGCCGGCCATCACGCCGCCCTTCAGCTTGAAATCGGCGAAGCCATAGCGATCGACCGCGGCCTCGGCCTGCCGCGCGATCGCGGCCGGCGTGAGCGCCGCTTCGTTGCGCAGCCGGAACCAGGCGTCCGAAGCGTGCGCCTCGTCGCGATACGGCAGATCGGTGCGGCACCGGTCGCCGATGTAGAACAGGTACGCGAGCATCGGCACCGCGTCGCGCTGCTGGCCTTCGCCGAGCAGCGCCGCGACCGGCACGTCGAGATGCTGGCCGAGCAGGTCGAGCAGCGCGGCCTCGATCGCGGTGATCACGTTGTCGAGCCGCAGGTTGATCTCGTGCGGCTGGCGCAGCACCGCGGCTTCGCCGGCCGACGTCACCTCGTGCCGGATCGTGCGGCCCGCACCCGGACCCGCACCGGACAGCGCCGCGCGCACCGCGTTGAGCGTCGCCTGGTAGCGTCCGATCGACTGGCCGACCACGAGATCCGTCATGCGCTCGAGCGCGTGGCGGATGCCTTCGCCGCCCGGCACTTCGCCGACGCCCGTGTGTCCGCTGCTGTCGTCGAGGATCACGAGGTTGCGCGTGAAGTACGGCGCGTGCGCGCCGCACAGGTTGAGCAGCATGCTGTCGCGGCCGGCGACGGGAATCACCTGCATGCGCGTGACGTGCGGGGTGCCGGCACGGCGGGATTCGGACATCGGTTCGCTCCTGGTTCCGGTGGGGCACGGGCCGCCGGCTGCGCCGGCGCGGCCCGTGCATGTTCATTGAAGCTCGACGCGGCGGATCTCGCCGACGACGAACAGGTAGCAGATCACGGCGACGAGCGCGTGCGCGACGACATAGACCAGCGCGCCGTTGAACGAGCCGCTGCGGTCGACGATGTAGCCGATCGCGATCGGCGTCGTGATGCTGGAGAGGTTGCCGCACGTGTTGAGCAGCGCGCCGCTCAAGCCCGCGATCTGGCGCGGCGCGGTGTCGGCGTTGACGGCCCAGCCGAGCGCGCCGAGCCCCTTGCCGAAGAACGACAGCGCCATGAACACCACGACGAGCACGTGCGAATCGGTGTAGTTGCAGACGATCATCGACATCGACAGCAGCATGCCGAACACGATCGGCACCTTGCGTGCGACCGACAGCGAGCGGCCCTGCTTGAGCAGCCCGTCGGACACGACGCCGCCGAGAATCCCGCCGAGGAACCCGCACACGGCCGGGATCGACGCGACGAGCCCCGCGTTGAGGATCGACATCCCGCGCGCCTGCACGAGATAGACGGGAAACCACGTGATGAAGAAATAGGTGAGCGCGTTGATGCAGTACTGCGCGACGTACACGCCGATCAGCATCCGGTTCTTCAGCAGCGCCTTCACGTGGCGCATCGACGGGCCGCCGTCGCGTCCGCCGGTCGCCTGGTCGATGTTGACGAGCGCGCCGCCTTCGGCGAGGTAGTCGAGCTCCGCGCGGTTGATGGTCGGGTGGTCCTTCGGGTCGTACATCGTGCGGTTCCACACCAGGACGAACGCGAAGCCGAGCACGCCCATCACCGCGAACACCGACTGCCAGCCGAACGCGTGCACGAGCCAGCCCATCAGCGGCGCGAACACGACGGTCGCCGCGTACTGCGCGGCGTTGAAGATCGCCGATGCGGTGCCGCGCTCGGGCGCAGGGAACCACGCGGACACGATCCGGCTGTTGGCCGGGAACGACGGCGCCTCGGCCGCGCCGACCAGGAAGCGCAGCCCGAACAGCAGCGCGAACGCGGCCGCGCCGCCGAAGAAGCCGATCCCGCCTTGCAGCAGCGTGAACAGCGACCAGAAGAAGATGCTGAATGCGTAGACGATGCGCGATCCGAAGCGGTCGAGCAGCCAGCCGCCCGGCAGTTGCGCGATCACGTACGACCAGCCGAACGCGGAAAAGATGAAGCCCATCTGCACGTGGCTCAGGTGCAGCGCGCGGGCGAGGCTCGGGCCGGCGATCGCGATCGCCGCGCGATCCGCGTAGTTGATCGTCGTGACCGCGAACAGCACGGCCAGCACCAGCCAGCGCACGCGCGTGCGCCGGGCCGTTGCCGACGCGGACGCCGGCAGCGCTTGAAGCGGATTCATGACTGTCTCCTCCGAAGGGCGGAAGGTGCCGTCGTGCGGCGGGCGCGTCGATGCGCGCCATTCGTGTGGGTGCTGCCGGCCGGAGGCCGGACGCCGCTACCGCAGGGCAGGGCGTCCGGGCCATTCTGTCATGGCGAAATTTGGGCCTTCATGCCAATTGCTGACTTGATCGATTCACGATTTGAATCGATCGGTCAGGCGATCGCTCAGGCACGGGCGTCGTCCGCGGCGGTGCCGTGATGGTGCGCCACGTGTTGCGCGAGAAACTCGACGGCGGCGCGCACGCCGGGCAACTGGCCGCGCCGATGCGGCATCAGCAGCGTCGTCGTGACGGTGCCGGCGCGCCAGCCGGGCAACACGCGCACGAGGGCACCGGACGCGAGCGCCGCGCCGGCGATCCAGTCGGGCAGGCAGGCGATGCCGAGGCCGGCGTTCGCCGCCTGCAGCAGCAGCGTCGATTCGTCGGCCTGCAGGCGCAGGCGCGGCGTCACGTCGACGGTGTCCTCGCCGCGTTGCAGCCGCCACGGCTGCGGGGCCGGTTGCAGCCCGTCATGCTGCGCGAGATCGGCGGGCGTGTCCGGTGTGCCGGCACGCGCGAGATAGGCCGGTGACGCCACGGCGACGATCGGCGATGCCGCGAGCGGCCGTTGCACGAGCGCGGAATCGGGCAGCGGCGCGAAATGGCTGCGCACGGCGATGTCGAAGCCTTCCTGCGCGATGTCGACGAGGCGGTCGCTCGCATGAATCTGCAGCAGCAGCTTCGGGTGCGCGATCGCCAGCGCGGGCAGGCACGGCGCGAGGATGTGCTGCGCAACCGGCACCGAGCTCGTGATCCGCACGACGCCGGCCGGCTCGGCGGCTTGCCGCAGCACCGCGTCGCGCGCGCTTTCGGCCTCGATCACGGCCGCGCGGGCATGTTCGAAGAATTCGACGCCGACCGGCGTGAGCCGGAAGCTGCGCGACGTGCGATGCACGAGCCGCGCGCCGAGCGTGCGCTCGAGCTCGGCCACGCGTTTGCTGACCGTCGATTTAGGCAGGTCCAGCCGGCGCGCGGCGGCCGACATGCTGCCGGCGTCGACCGCCTGCACGAACAGGTAGAGATCGTTCAGGTTCACTTCCAGCGTCCACATGGAGAAACGACGGGTTTCGATTTTAGCGGCTACTGCGTCATCGTTCGCCATGGGAGCATGACTGCTCGTTCAACTTCCGCGGAATCTCCGATGTCCCCCATTCTTCTCTACGGCATTCCCGCCGGCTGCTCGTTCGGCTCGATCGTTGCGCTCGAATGGACCGGCCGCCCGTACCGGCTGTCGCGCATCACGATGCCGGGCATCGTGACGAGCGACGCGTTCCTCGCGCTGAACCCCGTCGCCGAGACGCCGGCGTTCGTGACCGCGAACGGCGACGTGCTGACCGAAAGCCTCGCGATCCTCGGCCATATCGGCGCGCAGGCGCTCGACAGCGGCCTTGCGTTCCACCAGGGCAGCGCGGATTTCGACCGGCTGAACCGGATGCTGGCATGGCTGAACACGACGTTCTTCAACGCGTTCGGTGCGCTCTGGTACGTGTACGAACACGACACCGAAGGCGCCGAGAAAGCGGCGTTGCAGGCGTACGGCCGCGGCAAGGTGCTGAAGGCGCACCGGCAGCTCGAGGCGATGCTCGAGCGCGGTGAAGGCCCGTGGCTGCTGGGCGCACGGCGCACGCTGGCCGACGCGTACTTCACCGGGATCGCGCGCTGGGCCGACTATCACGCGGTGTTCGAGCCCGCAGCGTTTCCGCGTGTTGCCGCGCTGCGTGCGCGGCTCGCGGACGATGCAGGCGTGCAGTTCGCGCATGCGATCGAGGAAAACCTGCCGCTGCCCGCGTCGTCGGCGTTCGAAGGGCATGTATCGGTCGACGATGCACTGGCAAGCGCACGCGGCATCGCGATTCCGGCCCGCGCGATCTGACTGGCGTCGTGATCGCCCGAGGGAATGGAATGAGCTGGCGTCATAATTTTTACCCGGATGATATTGACATCCAATTTATACCCGGATAAAAATAGCGTCATTCCGATTCCAGCCCGCGGGCGATCACGATGACCACCACCACACTGCTCCCTTCCTACACGGCGTTCGACGGCCACCGGCGGCTCGCGTCGGGCCCGCTCGCGACGGTCGCGCTCGCGGTCCGGCAGGCCGCCGGCGATGCGATGCCCGGCACGATCCTGATCTTCGACGATGCGACGGGCCGCTCGATCGACCTCGACCTGCGCGGCACGGCGGACGAAATCCGCGCGCGCTACGCACCGCCGCCGGGCGATACGGCCGGCGCCGCCGGCGAGCCGGCCGGTGCCAGCGCGGGA
>NZ_VWWH01000091.1:0-28769 GCF_011753045.1 Burkholderia sp. Ap-955 | reverse complement strand
CGTCGTCTACGCACGCGCTTCGAGCGACGTGCCGACATTCACGAAGCATTCTTGAAACTTGGCTGCTCGCGCGTCTGCTGGAACGTCTTCAGGCGAGCTGAGCAAGGTTTTTGAACTGGCCTCTAAGTCATTTATTTTCTGCGCACCCCGTTACCGATACCCTACCCCCTACACCCACCCCAGCCCCGCCCCCTCAAGTCTGCATAACCAGCGACGTAAGCTGCGCCGCCCGCCCCACCGCCGTCTTCGCGTAGATCGACTTGATCTGCGTGCGGATCGTGCCGATCGACACGCCGCGCAACTCAGCGCATTCCTGCGGCGACAGCCCGTCGCAACACAGCAGCACGGCAAGATCGGCCTCGGCCGACGACAGCCCGTAGAACACGCGCAGCCGCTGCGCGCGAGCCGATGGCGAACGCAGATCGGCGGCCGTCATCAGCGTCGCGACGCCCGGCCGCTCGCGCACCAGGCGCGACTGCTCGGGCACCGGCATCAGCGCCAGCGGCAACGGTTCGCCCGTTGTGCGCCGTAACAACAGCCCGCCGCGCGCGTACGCGTGCCGCCATTGCGCATCGTCGACACAGCCTTCCGGCGCGAATCGCCCGTTCACGACCCGCAGCGCCGGTTCCGCCGCGATCAGTTGATCGGCCGCGCGATTCGTGTAGCGCAGCTCCCGCTGCGCGCCGAGCAGGAAGACCGGCACCGGAATCGCATCGAGCGTCGATTCAGCGGCGGCCACGCGCGCCTCGAGCTCGCCGATCCGCGCCTGGATCTGCAGCGCGCGGCTGATGTGCATCCCCATGTTTTCGATTGCGTGGCGCTGATCGTCGGACAGCCCCTGCGATTCGGGGCCGCCCTGGACGCTGAGGAATGCGCCCGAGCCCTCGCTGCGATGGATGTACAGGCCCGAGATGCTGCCGAGCCCGAACGGGTGAAGGAATTCCTGATAGAACACGCTATGTGCGCGCTGGTGCGCGGACAGGTGCTTGACGTCCTCGAACCAGCGGCCCGCCGCCCAGTCGGCGGCGACCGGCACGACCGGGTCGTACAGATAGAACTCGGTGTTGTAGGTGTGGTAACACGCGGCGACCCATGACTCGTCGTCACCCGCCGCCTGCTCGATCGCCGGCACCCGCGCCGCGTCGTCGAAAGACAGCAGCGTGGCCATGCGCACGCCGACCCACGATCGCAGCCCGTCCAGCACCGTTTCCCATCGTTGATCGCCCAGCGCCGCAGCGTAGACGTCATCGATCCATGCGGATGGAATCAACCCGTTCTTTTGCATCTGGCCACCCCGCGCCGTGCGTTATTGTCGAACGTCTTCTGCGCATCTTAGTCAATCGGCGCCCACGTTTAAATCACTCGTTCGCGTTTGATCGAAATACCACGTTTGTTACCGTTTATCGTCAGACGTAATGACCGTTATTCCGGCACGCACGGTGCCGCCGGCTTTTCATCCGGATCACGGTATGCCATGATGCAGCGCATGACGATTCGAAACACCACGCTCTCGCTGCACCATCACCACGGACGCCCCCTGTTGCGCCGTGGCTCGTTTCGCATCTAGCAATTGCATCGGGTGAATGCCCGATCAAGACGACAACCAAGGCGCCTCCGGCGCCTTTTTTGTTTTTTGCCGCCTTGAAAGCGGACTGCGCCGATCCATCGAACCCGTACGGAGTGTTTTCAATGCAACAGCCCTGGAAAGACGTCGCCTTGTCGGATTTACCGCTCCGCGAGGACCTCAAGTTGCAGCACGCGTACGGGGCGCCGCAGCTTGATGTGCCGGTCTGCCTGAATGTCAACGAGAACCCCTATCCGCCGTCGCCCGCGCTCGTCGAGCGCATCGCGACCGCGGTGGCCGACGCCGCGCGCGCGGCGAACCGCTATCCCGACCGCGACTTCGCCGAGCTGCGGGCGCATCTGGCGGCGTATCTGACGCACGACACCGGCGTGACGGTCGACGCATCGAGCGTGTGGGCGGCCAACGGCTCGAACGAAGTGATCCAGCAGATCCTGCAGGCATTCGGCGGCCCGGGGCGAACGGCGCTGGCCTTTACGCCCGCGTATCCCATGTATGACGAATACTGCCGCACGACTTTCACGCGCCTGCAAACGTTGCCGCGCACCCGGGATTTCGCGTTGGATCCGGAGCAGGCGCTCGACAGCATTCGCGAGCACCAGCCAAGCGTCGTACTGCTGACGTCGCCGAACAACCCTACTGGCACCGCGCTGCCGGTCGACGATATCCGCGCGATACTCGACGTCGCGCCGGGCATGGTCGTCGTCGACGAAGCCTATGCGGAGTTCCGGCGTCACGGCGTCCCCAGCGCGGTGACGCTGCTGCCGGACCATCCTCGGCTCATCGTCACCCGCACGCTGAGCAAGGCGTTCAAGTTCGCGGGCGGTCGCGTCGGGTATTGCGCGTGCGCGCCTGCGGTCGTCGAAGCGCTGAAGCGGGTTCGCTTGCCCTACCACCTGTCCGCCTTCACCCAGGCGGCGGCCTGCGCGGCGCTGGTCGCGCGTGACGAGATGCTGTCGCAAGTCGAGGCGATCAAGGCCGAACGCGATTCGACCGTCGACTGGCTGCGTGGCCTGGGGCTCACGGTGGCCGATTCCGATGCCAACTTCGTGATGTTCGGCGAGTTTGCGGATCGGCACCGGATCTGGAGCGGCCTCCTGCGTCACGGGGTCCTGATTCGGGAGTCCGGCCCGCCGGCGTATCTTCGCGTGTCGATCGGCACCGGCGCGGAGATGGCCGCGTTCCGTGCGGCCCTGCTTGACGTGATGGCACTCGAATAAACGACCGGCCATCCGGTCGACGACGCGATGGCGCGCATGCCGCGCCGGATCCGACGATGTACTTACTTCATCGTCGCGAACCGCATTTCCATCGCGTTGATCTTCGCGAGCACCGCTTCGCTGAGCTTTCTGACGTGGCGCGGCACGTCGGGCGCCGACAGCAGCTCCTCGATTCGCCCGCGCCAGTAGCTCGGATGCCGCACGCGCCCCGCACCCGACATCGACACATCGTCAGCGTTCGTCTCGCTGTCCAGGAGAGCCACCATTCTCTGAATGTGAGAGAGCTCTCGTTCCGCATAGTCTCGTGCCAGCATATTGATTGAAATTCCCCGAAATACGACAGCAGGCTTTCCGTCATCAACGCGCCATCGTGTTGCGATGTAAGGCATTCATCGCACACGTTTGTCGCCATCGTACGTAGAAGCTGTGTCAGTAAACCGCGTAGGCATTTGCTGAATTCGATACGGAATGGGGAGCCTGTCCGATTGTTCTGATGACTTCCGGCCCCGATGCCCTGTGGTCAATCGTAGGCTTACTGTTGGGCAATGGCATCTCCCAAAGTGGGGATGCGGGGCGATATTGGCGGGGCGGTGTTTCCGGAATCTTCAGGTCGGTGGGCGGAGCGCGGAAGGCATGCGGTTGCCGGCCGAAGACAAAATCGCGATCAACTGACCACCTCCACGACGCGCGTCCGGCGCATGATTGACCGGCAGGTACGAGGCGACCATTTGCGGTGTGCGCGAGGGTAGTGCGCAGCCACGCAAGGCGTGCAGACGCGAACATGCAGCGCTGCTGCTGTCGCACGCGTCGGCCGTCGGTCGTGGCGACCTGTGCGCCCTGCTCGACAAGTCAGCATTCAAGCCTGCCCGGACACGGGTCGATCGACAACGCAGCCCACTCACCCAATTCGCCACGCACCTTCATATCGCGGATATCGAACGCCGCCTGAAGCTTCGCGAGATCTTCATCGACGAGCAGCCAGTCGAAGTCCTTTGGCGGCAATTTCTTGTTTTGCTATCCGCATTGGTGGCGCGTGCTTTCGTCATCAGGCGTGTCGTGCGTCGGGTACAGGAATGTTTCGCGGAACTACACACTCGCGAGACAGGGTCCGCTGAAATCAGATACCCACATCGCCATGCTTCAGCCCGAAAATGAAATCCACTTCGACCGAAGCCCCTTTGGGTAATTGCAGCACGCCGACCGACGTGCGCGTATGAACGCCTGCGTCGCCCAGCACCGCGTACAGCATGTCGGATGCGCCGTCGGCGACTTCGCTTTGCATCGTGAAGCCGGGTGCGCTTCGCACATACACGGTAATGCGCGGCACTGTCGCTATCGCGTCGAGCGTGCCGCGGTGCTTCCTGATCAGCGACAGCGCACGCAGCACCGATACGCCGGCGGCCCGGCGACCTTCGTCGAGCGAAACGGATTCCCCCACTACGCCCACGAAATGCACCACGTCGCCGATCCGCGGAATCTGGCCGGCAATGTAGGCCGTGTTCCCGTCGACCAGAATGGGCGTGTACTTTCCGCCGATCCTGATTTCCTCGTCCGGATTGAAGCCGAATTCGGCCGCGATCCGTGTCAGCTTATCGTCCCTGTTCATCAGTGAATTCCCCGATACTTCAGAAAAATGTAAAGAATAATTAAGTCTCGCCCGCTTGTCTCGACGAAAAAATCCCGCTGCGAGCGATCAAAGAGACGTGCCGCCGCCGTTAAAAGTTTCCGGGTAATCCTCTACGGTTTCTCAAACATGACACACTTCTCAGGTGTTCGAAGCAGTCCTGCATTGCTTTATCGATGACAAATCTCGTAGTCGAAGAGAATTTCCTAAAAATTTTCCGCTGAAACCGCTATCATATGTGTACTCAACCTGAAGAGTGATACATGGCAACGTACAAGGAACTGAAAGCCCAAATGGAAGCTTTGGCCGAGAAAGCCGAAGCTGCACGTGCCGCGGAATTCCAGGCGATCGTCGACGACATCCGCACCAAAGTTGCGGAATTCGGCATTACCGAGAAAGACATTTTCGGTACGCGTCGTGGTCGACCGGCCAAACAAGCGGCCGCCCCCGTGCAGGCGAAGTATCGCGACCCGAAGACCGGGGCAACCTGGTCGGGCCGCGGTCGCGCGCCCGCATGGATCAAGGACGCGAAGAATCGCAATCGATTCCTGATCCAGGAATAAGATTCTCGACGCGCACCGGCGCGCGATTCAGCGCGCCGCCCTGCTATTGGGCATCGATACCGGCGGCATTTAAAATGCCGCTCCGGTGCGGTGAAGGTTTGTGCCATCCGGCGCGTGGTTGCACGCTACGCGCCGGATGGCATGCCGCCCAATCTTTCCTGATTCAACGTTCGTAATAAATCGCAAGCCACACGGATTGCGTTTCTTCGTGCGTCCACGCGACGCGATGACGGCAATGCGGCTCGATCAGCACGTAGTCGCCGGGATGCATTTCATGGCGCGTCGGGCCTTCTTCGAATTCGAGTACGGCTGCGCCCGATAGCAGCACGACCCATTCGGCGCGCGAGTCGTCATACCAAAAGCCATCGGGGCTCGTGTGGCCCATCGATACGATCCGCTCGACATTCAGACGCTGCCCGGTGACGAGGAGGTCGATTTGTTCATCGTTGCCGCGCTGGCCTTCGGTGGTGAACAGGTTACCGGTTTGAAGTTGCATGGGGGCCTCGTCGCTGATCGTCGGGGGAAAGAATCGCGCGTCGAGTGACGGGGAATATTCACCGTCGTCCAGCGATCACCATTGACGCTGATTCGTTTCGTCGGAAACAGCATCATAGCGTTCCGCATGCCTGAAATCGGCCGCGGATTCAACCCGTCGATACATCGAATTGATGAAAGCGCTCAGTGGATGTATCGACGTCCCGTATCGCTCGCTCCCGTTCACACTCGATCCAGCGGAACGGTAAGCAGGTCGATCACCGCTTGTGTCTCGGGGCGCACGCCGCGCCACCACGCAAAGGCTTCCGCCGCCTGCTCCACCAGCATGCCGACACCATCGGCTACACCGGCGACCCCCGCATTGCGCGCCAGTCGCAAGAACGGTGTGAGGTGCTTGCCATAGGCCAGTTCATAGGCTGTGCCATGCGGGCTGAACACGCCGGGCGGCACGGGCGGCAAATCGCCGGTCAGACTCGCGGAGGTCGCGTTGACCACCAGATCGAAGCGCCCCATGCGATCGAGGTCGCCGTAAGCGCACGCCTTTATCGGGCCATGCGAAGCCAATTGCGATGCCAGCGCTCGTGCTTTCTCGACGTGACGATTCGCGATCACCAGTTCCGCGGGGCGCGCGCCCAGGAAGGGAAGCAACGCGCCGCGGGCCGCGCCGCCGGCACCGAGCAGCAATACACGCTTGCCGGCGAACGGCGTGTGAAGATTCACCTCGATATCACGCAGCAGACCGATGCCGTCGAAGTTGTCTGCGAGAATCCGACCGCCCTCGAACTTGAACGCGTTCGCCGCGCCTGCGAGCGTCGCGCGCTCGCTGCGCTCGTCGGCCATGTCGAACGCCGCAAGCTTGAACGGTGCCGTGATGTTCATGCCCTTGCCGCCGGCCGCGATGAATTCACGCACCGTTACCGCGAACGCGTCATCCGGTTCGCACGGCCCCTCGATGGCCGTGTAGTGCATCGCCTGTTGCGTCGCTTCGGCGAAAAGCCGATGAATCAGCGGGGATTTCGTATGGCCGATCGGATTGCCGATCACCGCATAGGTATCGCTCATCGTCGCCTCACTTGTCGAACAGCACGCCATCGGTTTGCATCGCATCGATCTCGGCAGGCGTGAAACCCAGCGATTGCGCGACTTCGGTATTGTGCTGCCCGAGATCGGGAGCAACCTCGCGGATCGTGGTGTCGCACTCGGAAAACCGGAACGGTAGATTCGGCAAGCGCAGCGTGCCGTAACGCGGATGCTCCTGTTCGACGATCATGCCGCGTGCCTGAATTTGCGGATCGGCAATCACTTCGTCGATACGTTGCACCTTCGCGCAAGGCACATCGATGCCGTCGAGCAGATCGAGAATCTGCGTCACCGTGCGCGCCGCGACCCACGGCTCGACCACGCCGAGAATCTCCAGCCGATGCGCATTGCGACCCACGCTATTGTGAAACCGCTCGTCGGCGCCGAAGCCGCGGGGGCCGCCGCTCGCCTCGATCAGCGACGCGAAGCGCTTCCAGGCATCGTCCACTTGCGCGGCGATCACCAGATCGCCATCGGTCGCGCGAAACACGCCATAAAGCGTCGAGCCGGGCATGTCGTGCCCGGTCTGTTCGGGCAGCACATCTGCAAGCGTGTAGCACTGGACCGCATATTCGTGCATCGAGACGAGCGTGTCGTAAAGCGCCATGTCGATGTGCTGCCCTCGCCCGCTTTTCACGCGGCCGAGCAGTGCCGCATTGATAGCCGCGACCGCGTGAATGCCCGTGTACATATCCCCGAGCGAAATACGCAGCAGCGGTGGGCGCTCGCCCGGCGTGCCGACCATCTGCATGATGCCGCTCTTGGCCTCGGCGATCAGTCCGAAACCCGCGCGATGGGCGTCCGGCCCCGTGTGGCCATACGCGGAAATGGAGCAGTAGACCAGCCCCGGATTGCGCGCGGAAAGCGCTTCGTAGCCCAGACCAAGTTTGTCGAGTGCGCCGGGACGATAATTCTCCACGAATACGTCCGCCGAATCGCAGAGCCGTTCCATGAAGGCCTTTCCGCGCGGGTCCTTCATGTTCACGCTGACGCCGCGCTTGCCCATATTGAGCTGCAGAAAATAGCCGCTCGAGCGATCGTCGAGCACGGTCGCATGCTGGCGTCCCGCGTCGCCGCTGCCCGGTCGCTCGACCTTGATCACTTCCGCACCCAGCGCCGCGAGGCAGCGCCCCACGTACGGACCCGCGAGAAAGTGGCTGTAGTCGACGACACGAATCCCTTCGAGTGGACGCGCCTGTTTCATCGTTCGGCTCCCGGGCGGCGCGGCACCATCAGGCGATGCTCGCCTCGCTGCACGACTTCGCCGTGCTGATTGACGAGTTCCGACGGAAGCGTCACGATGCCCCAGTCGGGACGGCTCTTGCTCGGGCGCATTGCGCCGATGCGAAACTTCACATGCAGCACGTCACCGACCTTGATCGGCAGAACGAAGTCCCAGCTCCAGCCCAGCGACATGCCCGGCAGAAAGCGATAATCGCTCCGGGTCTTCAGGCCATCGGCAATCGAAAGACCAAACAATCCATGCGCAACGAGACAACCGAAGTGGCTCGCGTTCGCATACGCTTCATCGACGTGCACAGGCGTGTGATCGCCGGTGAGATCGGCGTACGCGAGAATGCGCTCCTTCGTGACGGTGTAGCTCGGGCTCACGCATTCGTCGCCTTCGCGTGCGTCGTCCCAGTATTTTTCGACGATGGTCATGTCATGCCTCCGCGCGCGGATCGATGGCGAGCGCCTGCCCCACGCAGCGCGCGGGTTTCGCCTGAATGAATTCGATGGCAAGACCATCGGGCAAACGCAGCCAGTTCGCACCCTGCGGCATGGGCTGCACGTCATAGCGGCGGGCGGCGGCGAGCGAGGCTTCGACGTCCTCGCACATGATGCCGAGATGGCCAAGCCTTCCTTCGGGACCCGAAAAATCCGGCTGGTGGATGAACTGCATGCCGCCGAGCGTCCAGTACTGGCGCGGCGCTTCGGTCGTGCCGTCGACCTCGCGCATCGTCATGCCGAACACCTCCTCGAAAAAACGGATGTGCCAGTGGATGTCGCGCACGAAGACGGCGACGTGTTCGAGATAGGCTTTCGATTTGCTCACGCTTGCGCCTCCGCTTTCTGGCGGTCGGCCATCGCACGCTCGATGCCCTTGATGCATGCAACGAGCGTGGCGTTGACGGGCGTCGGCACACCATGGCGTGCGCCCCACCGCACGACCGAGCCGTTGATGAAGTCGATTTCGGTCATGGAACCTCGTTCGAGGCTTTGCAGCATCGACGTCTTGAACGCAGCGGGCAAACCCTCGGCGGCAAGCGACCACGCCTGCTCCGGATCGTTCATCGACAGTGTGACGCCTGCCGCCTTCGCGGCCGCGATCGCTTCCGCGACGGCCGCCAGCGAAGTGGCCTTGAGCAGCGGCTCGTCATAAAGCTGGCCGTAAGTCAGCGACGTGATGCCGGTCAGCGCGCCCGTCGCGACATTCACGAGCAGCTTGTCCCACATGGTGCCGACGATGTTGTCGCTGACCTGCGTGTCGAGGCCCGCGTGGCTGAATGCCTCGGCAATACGTCGAACGCGATCCGTCACGCGTCCGTCCAGCTCGCCGACGATGGTGTGCTTGCCCACGACGCCCGACTCGATATGCCCCATGCCGCGCAGTACGCCACCCACATAGGTCTTGCCCGCGAGCACGCGTTCGCGGCCCACCACGTCGGCAAGAATGTCTTCGTGGCCGAGGCCGTTTTGCAGTGACAGTACCCGTGTTTCAGGTCCCACCAGCGCTAGCGCGCCGCGAATCGCCGCATCGGTATGGAACGATTTGACGAGCACGATCACGACCTCGGCCACCCCTGCTTCGTCCGGCCGGGTGGTTGCGCGGACTTGCACCTGGCGAGTGCCGCTTGCATCATCGACGCGCAGGCCGTGGGCGCGCATCGCATTGACATGATCGGGCGAGCGGTCGATCAGCCAGGTCTCGTGGCCGCCTTCGGTGAGCGTCGCGCCAATCGCGCAGCCCAGCGCGCCGGCACCCAGAATGGCAATTTTCAAGAGCGTCTCCTTAACGTATGACGTCACGATAGGAGCCGCCGCATCATGTCGCAATACAATGGATACAATGGCGTCATTGCCTCACGCAATATCGTTGACCTGCGATGATTCCGACCGATCTGCCCGACCTCAAGCTGCTGCAATTGTTCGACCTGCTCTACGACACGCGCAGCGTCACGCGCGTGGCCGAACAACTCGGCCAGAGCCAGCCGACCATCAGCATCTGGCTCGCGCGATTGCGCGAGCATTTGCACGATCCGCTCTTTATCCGGACGCCCGGCGGCATGGCGCCCACACCGCAAGCCGATGCGCTGATCGGCCCGTGTCGGGAGATTCTCGAATCGTTGCGGCGCTTCTCGGCCTGGGAAATCGCCTTCGATCCGGCGACCGCGCAAAGACGATTTCGCATCTGCATGACCGATGCGAGTCACGTGACGCTGCTGCCGCGCCTGCTCGCCTACGTGCGTGCGCAAGCGCCTGGCGTGCGCCTGGACGCTGCGCGGATCGACGGCAATACGGAACGGGCGCTCGAATCAGGCGAGGCCGATCTTGCGATCGGATACGTGCCGTGGCTGAGCGGCGGGATCTATCAGCAACAGCTGTACGAGCAGGATTGGGTGTGCCTGGCGAATCGCCATCATCCGCGTATTCACAAGCGGCTCGGCGTCAAGGCATATCGCACCGAAGGCCATGTGGCGATCACGGGGGGAACCGGCACGGCGCTGCTCGAGCAGGCGCTCGTGCGCGAGCGCATTGAACGGCAGGTGGTGCTTGAATTGCCCGGTTTTCTGGGGCTCGGCGCAATCGTACAGACCACCGATCTGATCACGACCTTGCCGCGCCATATCGGCGAGACGCTGGCTCAGGCCAACGACCTTTCGGTACATCCCTGCCCCATTCCCGTCGAGGGTTTCGCCGTTCGGCAACACTGGCATGCGCGCTACCATCAGGAGGCAGGCAATCGCTGGCTGCGTTCGGTCGTCGCCCGGCTGTTCGGCATTTCCAGCGCGAACGTTACAGGCTGACGATTTACCGTTTCGGCATCGATGTCCGCTGATCCGTCGCGAGCGGACAATGGCACCCGGTCGCTCATCGTCCGCTCAGGTCGGTCACCGCCGGGCCGCGCCGGAACAAGCCGCACCTCACACTTCGCGAATCCCGCGGGAATAAAACCATGCCGGCTCCGGTATATCGGGGCGTCAGGCCGCTCACCACGCTGAACGAGCCGGTGCACGACGCCCAACCGAAACGGAGAGACCGCAATGTCACACCCCAACCACGTCGCCTACACACGCTTCGCGATCGCCATGCACTGGTCGATCGCCATCCTGATCCTGTCGAACCTGATGATCGGGATCTACATGGATACCTTTCCGCACAACTCGACTCAGTTCAACGGCATCCTGTTCTATCACGCGTCGATCGGCAGCCTGATCTTCATGCTGACCGTGCCACGCCTCGCGTGGCGTGCGACGCATACCCCGCCGCCGCTGCCGGCCAGTGTTCCGGCGTGGCAGGCGCGGATCGCCGGTGCACTGCACGGCGTGCTGTACCTGCTGCTGTGTCTCGTGCCGCTGACCGGCTACGTGCATCGCCTTGCTGGCGCCCATCCGGTCAGTTTCTTCGGAATCACGGAATTGCCGGTGCTGGTCGGCCGCGACGAACCGCTGCGACTCCTGACCGATTCGCTGCATCGCGCGCTGGTGCTGACGCTGGGCTTGCTGCTGGTCATGCACGTCGCGGCCGGACTGAAACACAAGTTCGTCGATCGGGACGGTGTCGCGGAGCGGATGGGGATCTGAGCGCGACCTGGCGGTTGACGTTCGCCAGAAGCGGCCGCCCGAACATCGGAAACCCCGGCAGCGGGCATTCGGCGCTGTACGCAGTGCGGATGCGGATGCGGATGCGGATGCGGATGCGGATGCGGATGCGGATGCGGATGCGGGTTGATCATCTCGCCATGCAGCAACTTCGTCACTGTCTGCAGAACGAACGATCGATGAGGGGAATTTTCAGCTCACGACACCCGCCCGAGGTGGTCGCTACCAGAAGAATGCTGCTTTGCCGGAGTAGTGCAGCCACTACTCCGGACTTCCACGCCGGCGATCAGAAGCCGTGGTACATACCGATGTTGACTTGAACCTGGTTGCCGCCCGATGCGGTGTTGCCAAAGTCGGCAACGGAAGCCTGAGCGCCCTTAGCATGAACGTACCCGCCCATCGCGTACAGCGCGGTGCTCTTCGACAGCGAGTACGTCGCACCCAGCGACACCTGGTTGATCGACGCCATCGTGCGGCCCTCGGCAGCCAGCGCGGGCGTGGCCGCGGAGCCGTAGACATACGTGTACCCGGTCGCCAGCGACAGCGCCGGAGTGACCTGGTACTGCAGGAGGGCGCCCAGCACGTTGAAGTGGATTGACGGCTGGCCGGCGTTGCCCTGGTACTGCGCGTTCGAGTAGCGCAAGCCAGCCGTGTACGGACCGATCTGATATTGCGTTGCGACTTGCGCGATGCCTGCGCTCTTGAAGGCATTGCCGCCGTTGTAACCCGAACTCGGATAGCCCAGCGCACCACCGAAACTCGGTTGCGCCGTTGCGTTCATCCACCCGTTCTCACCCTGGTTCGCCGCGTGGAAATAGCCGCCGGCGACCGTCAGACCGCCCTGAGCGTAGTTCGCTGCCACCGACCACGATTGGCCCGACCCCATCGAACCGGCCACGCCGCCGAATGAGTACGCGCCTTCAGCCTGGAAGCCATGGATGAGCGGCGAAATGTACTTCACGGCGCTGTTCTGGTTCGTCGTGTTGTCGTTGTTGTCCACGTCGCCCGGAGTCGAGAATGTCGACGCCGAAATGGCGTCGCCCGTCAGGACCTGAACCATTTCCGTCACGGCGTCGAGCTGGCGCCCCAGACGCACGGTACCGTACTGATCGGAAGCGAGGGATACGTATGCCTGGCGGTTGAACAACGAACGCGTGGAACCGATCGGCCCCTGGCCGCCTATGCCGCCCGTACCAATGTTGAAGCCGTTTTCGATCTTGAAGATCGCCTTGAGGCCGCCACCGAGATCTTCCGTCCCCCTGAGGCCCCACTTGTTCGAACCTGCGGCACCACCATCGAGGCCGAACCGCTTGTGGCCATTGATGTTCGAGGTGTAGCCGATACCTGCATCGAGCATGCCATACAGGGTGATCGACGACTGTGCCATTGCCGCCGACGATGCTGCGAAGGCGGCAACAGCGATAACGCTGACCTTGATTTTCTTGTTTTTCATCTGTATTTCACTGTCAGGAGTGGTTGCGGGATTGTTTGAAACGGGTTTTGTTGTATTCGAAGGCAGATGACGGCGCACGGCCTGCGCGTCGTCTCAGGTTGCAACAGCCGGCTTCATATTCGCCAGATCGGCATATTTGTCTCGATCATTTCGTCATCCTCAAAATTTCATGCAGGAAGGCGCCTCGCATCTCGACCTATCCGGCATTCCCTCGATTGGAACCGCCGCGACGCCCGCCTGGACGAAAGCCGCTTCCTTGCTTCCGTTATCGCTCCGGCTGCTATCGAATTCGCCATCCGGACGAACGGATGGGCCGAATCCGCGAAGCCGACAAACTCGAGCGGATCACCGCGCGGAACCGAACGATTCTTCGATGGCAATTCGAAGAAGCACTGCATCGTCACGTTCCACACCCGCGCCATCCCCACGAGCGAGGTCGGCGATGACGAAACCGGGCCACGCTCCACCCGCGACAACAAGCGGTATGGAAATGCCGACCGCCGTCGCAGGCTGATCGAGCGTCCGGTTCAGCCGCTGGCGAAGCACGCGAACTTTTCGCCAACGCAACCGGGACGCGCTTTGCAGGTGCGAAAAACCATATCAGGAACATAAATCGTCGTCAAAATTTGTTTGATATAAGTTAATCGCGTTTGATATCCGTGCGGACTACCGGGATTTCCCTGATAGGAATTGGCATCAGGACGACGTGTTGGAAAACGTCGTGCCGTCGGACAAAAACTTGGGACGGAACGGGTGTGCCTGGGCGGGAGCTGCAGACGATCTCCACCCTGATGTCGCGTCGCTCATGAAATGGCCGCGGCACATCGCCATTCAGGTTGGCATCGCGGGGATCCGCCTCTTCTACGCGGGACGCTGGCACGGACGCAACGCTCGAAGCGGCCTCGGCGAAACGGTTCGTATCGGAGACTTGAGCGAATGTCTCACTGAATGCATTGCGGTGATTCGGATTCGGGACAGGATTGCCCAATGCAACGAGGAATACGTGACGCTGGCGCGCCCCCCGTCTAATCCGGAACGTCCGATATTCGACGTCGACGCAATGTCATTGCCCGGATCGCCACGTGCAAGGGTCGGGGTTCACGCGCCATTCCCGGATGAACCCACGTCCCGTCAATTGCATCGCGGATGACGCCCTCGACAGGTTGCTCAAAACGGGGGGATGGAGATGGCGCGTCGCAAGTGATGAGACCGCCATCCCGCGACCGTCGATCGTGTCGAACATGAAACGTAGCGGCCGCCCAATCAATGCGGCGGCCGCGGATGCGACGTCGCCTACTTCTTGACCACCGGAACGGTGAGCGAACTGACGAGCGCCGTCACCGGTGCCAGCAGACCGCCCCCTGTCACGGCACCTCCCCCTTGCGCGGAATTGCCGTTCAGCGAGACAGCCAGTGCCGGGACGACGCCGGCCACCGAGCCGACGGCCGAACCGACAGAATGCACCGCCGTGTTGACGATCGTCGCGCCGCCGGAGACAAGTGTGCCGACTGCATTGGTCGCACCTCCGACTGCACCGGCTGCCGTGCCGCCGTTGAGTGCGACACTCAGTGCTGGCAACGTGCCTGCGATCGCGCCGGTCGTACCGGTTACGGTGTTCGCCAGCGTGCCCGCGAGGCCGGTCGTCACCGTCGCGAGGGATCCGGCTGCACCGCTTGCGCCGTTGATGACGCCGGTTCCGGAACCGATGATGCCGCCGACGCCGCTCGTTGCAGGTCCGATCAGCGACGTGACGGCCGATGCGATCGGCGTGATCGCCGCCGTGCCGCTGCCGGCGATTCCGGTTACCGCGCCGGACGCCGCACCGATTGCACCGTTGGCGGCACCGATCGGCAGCGATCCGCCGAGGGTGCCGACGATGCTGGTGATCGGCGTAATCAGCGCGCCGCCATTGCCCGCGATACCGGTGACGGCGTTGACGACTCCGGTGCCGGTGTTGGCCACCGTGCCCACGACGCCACCCAGGCCGCCGATCGCACCACCGCTGCCGCCAACACCACCCAATGCGCCGGTCAACGTGCCGACTGCACCGGTTGCCGTGTTGGCCACCGTGCCGACGACGCCGTCCAGGCCGCCCGTTGCGCCACCAGTCCCGCCGATGCCACCCAGTGCACCCGTCAATGTGCCGACTGCACCGGTTGCCGTGTTGGCTACCGTGCCGACGACGCCGCCCAGGCCACCCGTTGCACCACCAGTACCGCCGATGCCACCCAGTGCACCGGTCAATGTGCCGACTGCACCGGTTGCCGTGTTAGCTACCGTGCCAACGACGCCTCCCAGACCACCCGTCGCGCCACCAGCCCCGCCGATGCCACCCAGTGCGCCGGTCAACGTGCCGACTGCACCGGTTGCCGTGTTGGCTACCGTGCCGACGACGCCGCCCAGGCCACCCGTTGCACCACCGGTCCCGCCGATGCCACCCAAGGTGCCCGTGACGGTACCGATCGCGCCGGTCGCCGTATTGGCTACCGTGCCAACGACGCCGCCCAGACCACCCGTCGCGCCACCAGCCCCGCCGATGCCATCCAGTGCACCCGTCAATGTGCCGACTGCACCGGTTGCCGTGTTCGCTACCGTGCCAACGACGCCACCCAGGCCACCCGTTGCGCCGCCAGTCCCGCCGATGCCACCCAGTGCGCCGGTCAACGTGCCGACCACACCGCCGAGGCCACCAGTCGAACCACCACTGCCACCCACGCCACCCAGCGCACCGGTGACTGTGCCAACCGCACCAGTTGCTGCGTTGGCTACCGTGCCAACGACACCGCCCAGACCACCCGTTGCGCCGCCAGTCCCGCCGATGCCACCCAAGGCTCCCGTCACCGTGCCGACCACACCGCCGAGACCACCTGTCGGATCGCTACCGCCAACACCACCCAGTGCACCCGTCAATGTGCCGACTGCACCAGTTGCCGCGTTGGCTACCGTGCCAACCACGCCGCCCAGGCCGCCCGTCGCACCACCAGTCCCGCCGATGCCACCCAAGGCCCCCGTCACCGTGCCGACCACACCGCCAAGCCCACCAGTCGAACCACCACTTCCACCCACGCCACCCAAGGCTCCCGTTACGGTACCAATCGCCCCGGTTGCCGTGTTGGCTACTGTGCCAACGACACCACCCAGGCCGCCCGTTGCGCCACCACTCCCGCCGATGCCGCCCAAGGCGCCAGTCACCGTACCGACCACACCGCCGAGGCCACCAGTCGGATCGCTGCCGCCAACACCACCCAGTGCACCCGTCAACGCGCCGACTGCACCGGTCGCCGTATTGGCTACCGTGCCAACGACACCGCCCAGGCCACCCGTTGCGCCACCGGCCCCGCCGATGCCACCCAAGGCTCCCGTCACCGTGCCAACCACGCCGCCGAGACCACCGGTCGATCCACCGCTGCCACCCACGCCACCCAGCGCGCCAGTGACCGTGCCAACCGCACCGGTTGCCGCGTTGGCTACCGTGCCAACGACACCACCCAGGCCGCCTGTCGCGCCACCCGCCCCGCCGATGCCGCCCAAGGCTCCCGTCACCGTGCCAACCACGCCACCGAGGCCACCAGTCGGATCGCCACTGCCGCCAACGCCACCCAAGGCCCCCGTTACGGTACCGATCGCGCCGGTTGCCGTGTTGGCTACCGTGCCAACGACACCGCCCAGGCCGCCCGTTGCGCCACCAGTCCCGCCAATACCGCCCAACGCGCCAGTCACCGTCCCAACCACACCGCCAAGACCACCAGTCGGATCACTGCCACCCGCACCTCCCAGCGCGCCAGTGACCGTGCCAACCGCACCGGTCGCCGTATTGGCTACCGTGCCAACGACACCGCCCAGGCCACCCGTTGCGCCACCCGCCCCGCCGATGCCACCCAAGGCTCCCGTCACCGTACCAACCACATCGCCGAGGCCACCGGTCGAACCACCGCTGCCACCCACGCCCCCCAGCGCGCCAGTGACCGTGCCAACCGCACCGGTTGCCGCGTTGGCTACCGTGCCAACGACGCCGCCCAGGCCACCCGTCGCACCACCAGTTCCGCCAATGCCACCCAAGGCTCCCGTCACCGTGCCAACCACGCCACCGAGGCCACCAGTCGAACCACCACTGCCACCCACGCCACCCAGTGCACCAGTGACCGTGCCAACCGCACCAGTTGCCGCGTTGGCTACCGTGCCAACGACACCGCCCAGGCCACCCGTTGCGCCACCAGTCCCGCCAATACCGCCCAACGCGCCGGTCACCGTGCCAACCACGCCACCGAGGCCACCAGTCGGATCGCCGCTGCCACCCACGCCACCCAGTGCACCAGTGACCGTGCCAACCGCACCAGTTGCCGCGTTGGCTACCGTGCCAACGACACCGCCCAGGCCACCCGTCGCACCACCAGTTCCGCCAATGCCACCCAAGGCTCCCGTCACCGTGCCAACCACGCCACCGAGGCCACCAGTCGATCCACCACTGCCACCCACACCACCCAGCGCGCCAGTGACCGTACCAACCGCACCAGTTGCCGCGTTGGCTACCGTGCCAACGACACCGCCCAAGCCCCCCGTCGCACCACCAGTCCCGCCAATACCGCCCAACGCGCCAGTCACCGTACCAACCACACCACCAAGACCACCAGTCGATCCACCACTGCCACCCACGCCTCCCAGCGCACCGGTGACCCCACCGAGCACACCCCCGATGCCGCCTGTGGCGCCACCGCCACCGCCTCCACCAATCCCGCCGAGTGCCCCCGTCACGGAGCCGGCCACGCCCGCGACCGGCTCGAGCAATCCGTTACCGAGACCGATGGCCACACTCCCCGCCCCCGACCCTGCCGTCCCGATCGCGATACCGCCGGCACTCGTCGGGCTGCCAACCGAGACGATCGCGTTCCCCCATCCCGCCACGGTGCCGACGAGCCCCCCGGGCACCGGCGATCCGCCTCCGATGATCACGCCATCGGCATTACCCAGGCTTCCCGGCACGGACGTCACGACCACCGCCTCGGACGCGCTGGCGGCCACGCTGAACAAAGCCGCGACCGACAAGGCGATACCTGTCAATTTCACGTTCATTTTCGTTTTCATGAAGACCCTCATTTCGGTTGGACAACCGCGGAACAGCTCGAACGATGACGCCTGGATCCTGCCGCCACGAAGGGGGCGCGAATCGTTTGCGGATCGCCCGATACGACACGTGTTGAAACGGGTTTAGACAGGCCGGTGCGGCGGGATGTCAAACATCGCGCCATACGTTTCACGCCGATTGATTTGCATCACGAAACTTCTGTCATGCGAATCGAACAACCAACCATCGAACCATCGATCAACCATCGGCCGCTCACGACAACGACATCGCGAGCGGCCGCCCCCTTAAAACTTCCACAGCAGATTGCCGTACAGCGCGTGGTCGCTGAAGCTTCCACCGATCTGGCCGCTATACGACAACCCCAGCGACAGGTTCTTCGTGACGGCCGCATCGACACCGACCTCGAGCACCGCGGCATCTCGCGCGACCGGCACGCCGACCACGCTGAACGGTGAACCGCCGCTCGCGAACGCCAGCGTCGAACCCGGCTGCGTATTGCCGAACGCATGCCGCCAGCCGACGGTCCCGAACGCGGTGACCTTGCCCTTCGTCGTGACCGCGACATCGGTCGAGGCCCGCACGCCGAGCGTCGAGAAGCCGAGGCCGGTCGTGCTGGAATCGCCCTGCAGTGCAGCCGCGCCACCGTTCTCCTTGAAGCCGTCGGTATGCAGGCTCGCATACGCGAGTCCGACGAACGGTTCGAGTGCGACGTTGCGGATGGCCGTCGAGTACCCGATCTCGGTGAACACCTGCGTCGCGTTCGCGTCGTAGCTGGCGGTGTCGTGGTCGGAGAAGCCACCGAACGACGGATTGCGCTCGCTGTGCACGCGGTACCACGACTGCGCCAGGCCGCCACGCACGTTCCACGCGTCGTATCGACCGCTGGCGTACAACGCGATCGTCTCGCCGTTCACCTTCGCCGACTGGTTCTGGTCGGCATTGAGCAGGGTGCGCGATGCGCCGCCCGCGATACCGACGCGCCAGTGGCTGCTGACCTCCGCATCCGTACCGACGACGAAGCCATACAGGTTGCGGTCGACCGACGCGACGCCGTCGCCGTCGAACCGGCTATGCGAGCCGTACAGCCGGCCCCACACCGCCGGCTTGAACGACTTGGCCGGCGTACAGCCGTTCTCCGACGCCAGGCGCCGGTCGAGCGACGCCGCGTGATCGTCCGCCGACACCGGCGCCTCGCAGCCGCACAACGCGCCACCAGGCTGCGAGCCGAGACGCGCGCGATCGAGCACCGCGTCGCGCACGTAGCGGCTGTCGGACAGCAGCACGCTTCTCGTGCTCGGATGCAGATCGCCGGCAAGCTGCGCGAACGCACGGTTCGCGGTCGGGGCATCCGACGTCAGCACGGTATCGAACAGCGGATTGCCAGCGCCGAGCGTGCCGACCGCGCCCGCCACCGCTTGCCCGTCGGGCGTCGTCGCAACCGACGCGAACGGCGTGCCGTTCGGTGCCAGCGACATCAGCACCTGCGCCGGGTTGTACGTGAGCGTCGGCGTGAGGAACGCATACGTCGAGTTCACCGCGCTGAATTGCCCCTGCACGCCCGCGCCGGCGTTCACGATCGTGTACAGCTTGCCCGGCTGGTATTGCCCGGTCGCCGCGACGACCTGCACCGTCCCGCCGTTAAGCGCGGCCGAGCCGGTCACGTCGAGGCCGCCGCTTTGTTGCGGCGTCGCGCCGACCTGCAGCGTCGAGCCCGGCTGGAACGTCGCATTGCCCGCCACCTTCAGCGGCTGCCCGAGCTGGAGCACCGAAGCGGTGCCGCCGCCCGACACGACGAGGCCGCCGATCGTGCCGGTCCCGGTGACGGTCGCACCGTTGCCGACGGTCACCGGCGAGTTGGCCAGCGAACCGGTGACGGCGAGCGTGCCGCCGGCCACGGTCGTCGGCCCGGACAGCGTGTTCGTGCCGCTCAGCAGCTGCGCGCCCGTGCCGGCCAGCGTCAGCGGCCCGGTGCCCGACAGCGTGCCGGCGAAGGTGCTGGTGCCCGCGGTGTTGACCGTCAGCGGCGTATTGCCGAGGTTCACGTTCGAGCCCGTCGTGCCCGACAGCGTGCCGATCGACTGCGGCGCGGCCGAGCCCGCCAGGTTCAGCGTCGCGCCGCTGCCCGCGAGGATCATCGGGCTGGTCGGCGCGAGGCTGCCTGCGCCGGTGAGCGCCAGCGTGCTGCCGCTGCCGATCGTCGTGTTGCCCGTGTACGTGTTGGCGCCGGTCAGCGTCTGCGTGCCGCCGCCCTGCACCGCGAAGCTGCCGGTGCCCGCGATCGTGCCGCCGAACGAACCGCCCGTCGGGCCGGCCACGGTCAGCGTGTTGCCGCCGAGGTTCACCGTCGAACCCGCCGCACCCGACAACGCGCTGGCCGTCTGCGGCGCCGTCGCCCCGCCGACATCGAGCGTCGCGCCGGTACCGGCGAGCGTCACCGCACTGCCGGCCGACAGGCTGCCGGCGCCGCCGACCGCGAGCGTGCTGCCGCTGCCGATCGTCGTGTTGCCGGCGTACGTGTTCGCGCCGGTGAGCGTCGTGGTCGACGGGCCGTTCACCGTCAGGTTGCCGGCGCCGGAGATCGGGCCGCTCAAGCCGAGGTTGTTCGCGCCGCCGACCGTGAGCGTCGAACCCGTGCCGAGGTTCACCGCGTTGCCGAGCGTCGTGCCGGCCACGCTGGTGGCAAGCGTGCCGCCGTTGCCGCCGACGCTCAGCGTGCCGCTGCCGAGTGCCGTCGGCGTGCCGGCGACCAGCGTGCCGCCGCCCGTGACGCTGGTGCCGCCGGTGTAGGTGTTGGCACCCGACAGCGTCGTCGTCGCCGGGCCGGTGACCGACAGATTGCCGTTGCCGGATATCGCGCCGGTCAGGCCGAGGCTGTTCGGGCCGCTCACAGTCAGCGTGGAACCCGTCCCGAGGTTCACCGCATTGGCCAGCGTCGTGCCCGGCGTGCCGGCTGCCAGCGTGCCGCCTGCGCCGCCGGTGTTCAGCGCGCCGGTGCCGAGCGCCGTGTTGCTGCCCGCGACCAGCGTGCCGCCACCGGTCAAGTTCGTGCCGCCCGAATACGTGTTCGAACCGGTCAGCGTCTCGGTGCCCGTGCCGCCCAGCGTCAGGCTGCCGCCCGTGCCGGCGATCGTGCCGCCGTACGTGCCGCTGCCCGAACCGCCGAGCGTCAGGTTGTTGCCGCCGAGATTCACCGTCGAACCGGCCACGCCCGACAGCCCGGTCGTCGTTTGCGGCGTCGTCGCGCCGCTGACGTCGAAGGTTGCGCCCGCACCGGCCAGGTTCAGCGGACTGTTGCCGGAGAGGCTGCCGCCCGCGCCGATTGCCAGCGTGCCGCTGTTGATCGTCGTCGCGCCGGTGTACGTGTTCGCGCCGGTCAGCGTTTCAGTACCCGTGCCCGACAGCGTCAACCCGCCCGTGCCGCCGACCGTCCCGCCGAACGTGCCGCTGCCCGCACCGCCAAGCGTCAGCGTGTTGCCACCGAGGCTCACCGTCGAGCCCGATACGCCGGACAGTGCGCCCGTCGCCTGCGGTGTCGTCGCGGCGCTCAGGTCGAGCGTCGCACCGCTGCCGGCCAGATCGACCGCGCTGCCTGACGACAGGTTGCCGCCCGCGCCGACCGCCAGCGTGCTGCCGTTGCCGATCGTCGTGTTGCCCGTGTACGAGCCGGTGCCGCTGAGGGTCGTCGTCGACGGACCGCTCACCGCCAGATTGCCGCTGCCCGAGATCGTGCCGCCGAGGCCCAGGTTGTTCGCGCCGCCGACCGTCAGCGTTGAGCCCGAACCCAGGTTGATCGCGTTGGTCAGCGTCGTGCCGGCCGTGTTCGTGCCGAGCGTGCCGCCTGCGCCGCTCGTGTTCAGCGCCCCCGTGCCGAGCGCCGACCCATTGCCCGCGAGCAGCGTGCCGCCGCCGCTCAGGTTCGTGCCACCCGTGTACGTATTCGCGCCGGTCAGCGTTTCGGTGCCCGTGCCCGCCAGCGTCAGGCTGCCGCCCGTCCCGGCGATCGTGCCGCCGTACGTGCCGCTACCGGAACCGCCGAGCGTCAGCGCGTTGCCGCCGAGGTTCACCGTCGAACCCGCTACGCCCGCCAACGCGCCCGTCGACTGCGGCGACGTGGCCGCGCTCAGATCGAGCGTCGCGCCTGCACCCGCCAGATCGACCGCGCTGCCCGACGACAGGTTGCCGCCCGCGCCCACCGCAAGCGTGCTGCCGTTGCCGATCGTCGTGCCGCCCGTGTACGAGCTCGCGCCGGTGAGCGTCGTCGTCGACGGGCCAGTCACGGCGAGATTGCCGCTGCCCGAGATCGCGCCGCCAAGGCCCAGATTGTTCGCACCACCAACCGTCAGCGTCGACCCCGCACCGAGATTCACCGCGTTGCCGAGCATCGTGCCGGCCACGCTGGTGCCGAGCGTGCCGCCCGCGCCGCTCGTGTTCAGCGCGCCCGTGCCGAGCGCCGATCCATTACCCGCGATCAGCGTGCCGCCGCCCGTCAGGCTCGTGCCGCCCGTGTACGTGTTCGTCCCGTTGAGCGTCTCGGTGCCCGTCCCGCCCAGCGTCAGGCTGCCGCCTGCACCGGCGATCGTGCCGTCGTACGTGCCGCTGCCCGAACCGCCCAGCGTCAGGTTGTTGGCACCGAGGTTCACCGTCGAACCCGTCACGCCCGACAACGTGCCAGTCGTTTGCGGCGTGGTCGCGCCGCTCAGGTCGAAGGTTGCGCCCGCACCCGTCAGGCTCACCGGCGTCGTCCCCGACAGGCTGCCGCCCGCACCGATCGCCAGCGTGCCGCTGTTGATCGTGGTGGCGCCCGTATAGGCGTTCGCGCCGGTCAGCGTTTCGGTGCCGGTGCCGTTCATCGTCACGCCGCCCGTGCCGGCGATGTTGCCCGCGTAGGTGCCGCTGCCCGTGCCGCCGAGCGTCAGGTTGTTGTTCCCGAGGTTCACCGTCGAGCCGGCCACGCCCGAGATCGCGCCCGTCGATTGCGGCGACGACGCGCCGCTCAGGTCGAGCGTCGCGCCGGACGCCGTCAGGCTGACCGGGCTGCTCGACGACAGGCTGCCATTGCCGCTGATCGCGAGCGTGCCGCTGTTGATCGTCGTCGCGCCGGTGTACGTATTGGTGCCCGTCAGCGTTTCGGTGCCGGTGCCCGACAGCGTCAACCCGCCCGACCCGCCGATCACGCCGCCGTACGTGCCGCTGCCCGATCCGCCCAGTGTGAGCGTATTGCCGCCGAGATTCACGTTCGTGCCCGTGCCGCCGGACAGCGCGCCGCTCGTCTGCGGCGACGTGGCCGCGCTCAGGTCGAGCGTCGCGCCGGTACCCGACAGGTCGATCGCGCTGCCCGACGACAGGTTGCCGCCCGCGCCGACCGCCAACGTGCTGCCACCGCCGATCGTCGTGCTGCCGGTGTAGGTGTTCGCGCCCGACAGCGTCGTCGTCGACGGACCATTCACCGCGAGGTTGCCGCTACCGCTGATCGCGCCGCCGAGGCCCAGGTTGTTCGCACCGCCGACCGTCAGCGTCGACCCGCTGCCGAGGTTCACCGCGTTGCCCAGTGTCGTGCCGGGCGTGCTCGCGGACAGCGCGCCGCCTGCGCCGCTCGTGCTCAACGCGCCCGTGCCGAGCGCCGAGCCGCTGCCCGCGATCAGCGTGCCGCCGCCGCTCAGGGTCGTGCCGCCCGTGTACGTGTTGTTGCCGGTCAGCGTTTCGGTTCCCGTGCCCGACAACGTGAGGCTGCCGCCTGCGCCGGCGATCGTGCCACTGTACGTGCCGTTGCCCGTGCCGCCGAGCGTCAGGTTGTTGCCGCCGAGGTTCACCGTCGAACCGGCGACGCCCGACAGCGTGCCGGTCGTCTGCGGCGTGGTCGCGCCGCTGACGTCGAAGGTCGCACCGGCCCCGGCCAGGTTCACCGGGCTGCTCGCGGACAGGCTGCCGCCCGCGCCGATCGCCAGCGTGCCGCTGTTGATCGTCGTCGCGCCGGTGTACGTGTTGGTGCCCGTCAACGTTTCCGTGCCGGTACCCGACAGCGTCAGGCCGCCCGTGCCGCCGACCGTTCCGCCGAAGGTGCCGTTGCCCGAACCGCCGAGCGTCAGCGTATTGCCGCCCAGGTTCACCGTCGAGCCCGATACGCCCGACAGCGTGCCCGTCGTCTGCGGCGTCGTGGCCGCGCTGACGTCGAGCGTCGCACCCGTGCCCGACAGGTTGACCGCACTGCCCGCCGACAGGTTGCCGCCCGCGCCGACCGCCAACGTGCTGCCGTTGCCGATCGTCGTGTTGCCCGTGTACGAGCTCGTGCCGGTGAGCGTTGTCGTTGCCGGGCCGGTCACCGCGAGGTTGCCGCTGCCCGAGATCGCGCCGCCCAGGCCAAGATTGTTCGCACCGCCAACCGTCAGCGTCGAACCCGTGCCGAGATTGACCGCGTTGGTGATCGTCGTGCCGGCCACGCTGGTGCCGAGCGTGCCGCCCGCGCCGCTCGTGTTCAATGCGCCTATGCCGAGCGCCGCGCTGCTGCCCGCGAGCAACGTGCCGCCGCCGGTCAGGTTCGTGCCGCCCGAATACGTGTTGTTGCCCGTCAGCGTTTCGGTGCCGCTGCCCGACAGCGTCAGGCTCCCGCCCGCACCGGCGATCGTGCCGCCGTAGGTGCCGTTGCCCGTGCCGCCCAGCGTCAGGTTGTTGCCGCCGAGGTTCACCGTCGAACCGGCCACGCCCGACAGCGTGCCGGTCGTCTGCGGTGTCGTTGCACCGCTCACGTCGAACGTGGCGCCCGCACCGGCCAGATTGACCGGGCTGCTCGCCGACAGGCTGCCGCCCGCACCGATTGCCAGCGTGCCGCTGTTGATCGTCGTCGCGCCCGTGTACGTATTGACACCCGTCAGCGTTTCGGTGCCCGAACCGGACATCGTCAGCCCGCCGGTACCGCCGATCGTGCCGGCATAGTTGCCGTTGCCGGAACCGGCGAGCGTCAACGTATTGCCGCCGAGATTGACGTTCGTGCCGGAGACGCCCGACAGCATCCCGCTCGTCTGCGGCGAAGTCGCCGCGCTCAGGTCCAGCGTCGCGCCCGAGCCGGAGAGGTTGAGCGCGCTGCCCGCGGACAGGCTACCGCCCGCGCCCACTGCCAGCGTGCTGCCGCCGCCGATCGTCGTATTGCCCGTGTACGTGTTCGAACCCGTCAGCGTCGTCGTCGACGGGCCGCTCACCGACAGGCCGCCGCTGCCGGAAATCGCGCCGCCCAGGCCAAGATCGTTGGCACCGCCAACCGTCAGCGTCGAACCCGCGCCGAGATTCACCGTGTTGCCCAGCGTCGTGCCCGCAGCGTTCGTGCCGAGCGAGCCGCCCGCGCCCGTGACGTTCAGCGCGCCGGAACCCAGTGCGCTGCCGTTGCCGGCAATGAGCCCGCCGCCGCTCAGCGTCGTGCCGCCGCCGTACGTGTTCGTGCCGGTGAGCGTCGTCGTGCCCGAGCCGGTTTGCGCGAGGCTGCCGTTGCCGGCAATCGTGCCGCTCAGGCCGAGATCGTTCGCGCCGTTCAGCCCGAGCGTCGCGCCCGCGCCGAGATTCACCGCATTGCCGAGCGTCGTGCCGCTCACGCTGGCGTTCAGCGTGCCGTTGCCGCTCACGTTCAGTGCGCCGGTGCCGAGCGCCGTATTGCTGCCCACGCTCAGCCCGCCGCTGTTCAGCGTCGTGCCGCCGCTGTAGGTGTTCGAGCCGCCGAGCGTGGTCGTGCCCGTGCCCGACTGCACCACGCCGCCCGTGCCGGAAATGATGCCGTTCAGGCCGAAGTCGTTGAGGCCGCCGAGGTTCAGTGTCGAACCTCCGCCCAGGTCGAACCCGTTGGCGAGCAGGATGTTGGCCGTGCTCGCGTTGAGCGCGCCGCCGGTGCCGGTCACGTGGACCGTGCCCGTGCCGAGCGCCGTGCTGCTGCCCAGGGACAAACCGCCACCGCTCAGTGTCGTGCCGCCCGTATAGGTGTTGGCGCCCGTGAGCGTCGTCGTCCCGCTGCCGGTCTGCGCGAGACTGCCGCCGCCCGAGATGACCCCGCCGAGGCTCAGGTCGGCCGCGCCGTTCAGGCCCAGCGTCGCGCCTGCGCCGAGATTCACCGCATTGCCAAGCACGGTGCCGGCGACGTTCGCCGCCAGCGAGCCGCCCGCACCGGCGAGGTTCAGCGCACCGGTGCCGAGCGCCGCGTTGCTGCCCGCGATCAGCGTGCCGCCGCCGGTCAGGTTCGTACCGCCGGAATAGGTGTTGTTGCCTGTCAGCGTCTCCGCACCCGTACCGCCCAGCGTCAGGCTGCCGCCTGCGCCGGCGATCGTGCCGCCGTACGTCGCGTTGCCCGCGCCGCCGAGCGTCAGCCCATTGCCGCCCAGGTTCACCGTCGAACCGGCCACGCCCGACAGCGCGCCCGTCACCTGCGGCAACGTCGCGCCGCTCACGTCGAACGTCGCGCCCGCGCCGGCCAGATTCACCGCGCCGCCTGCCGACAGGCTGCCGCCCGCGCCGATCGCCAGCGTGCCGCTGTTGATCGTCGTCGCGCCCGTGTACGTATTGACACCCGTCAGCGTCTCGGTGCCGGTGCCGGACAGCGCCAGCCCGCCCGTGCCGCCGATCGTGCCGCCGAAGGTGTTGTTGCCCGCGCCGCCCAGCGTCAACGTGTTGCCGCCGAGGTTCACCGCCGAGCCCGCTGCCCCTGCCAGGCCGCCCGTCGTCTGCGGCGACGTGGCCGCGCTCAGGTCGAGCGTCGCGCCCGCGCCGGCCAAGTCGAACAGACTGGCCGCCGACAGATTGCCGCCCGCACCCACCGCGAGCGTGCTGCCATTGCCGATCGTCGTGCTGCCGGTGTACGAGCCGAGCCCCGTGAGCGTCGTCGTCGCCGGGCCGTTCACCGACAGGTTGCCGCCACCGGAGATCGCGCCGCCCAGCCCAAGATTGTTCGGACCGCCAACGGTCAGCGTCGAACCCGTGCCGAGATTCACCGCGTTGCCGAGCACGGTGCCGCCGACGCTCGTGCCGAGCGTGCCGCCCGCGCCCGCGACGTTCAGCGCCCCCGTGCCGAGGGCCGCGCCGTTGCCGGCGATCAGCCCGCCGCCGCTCAGCGTCGTGCCGCCCGAGAACGTATTGGCACCGAGCAGCGTCGTCGTTCCGCTGCCGGTTTGCGCGATCCCGCCGTTGCCGGAGATCACGCCGCCCAGGCTCAGATCGGCCGAGCCGTTCAGGCCGAGCGTCGCGCCCGCGCCGAGATCCACTGCATTGCCGAGCAGGGTGCCGGCGACGTTCGTCGCCAGCGTGCCGCCCGCGCCCGTCACGTTCAGCGCACCCGTCCCCAGCGCCGCGCCGTTGCCCGCGATGAGCCCGCCGGCGCTCAGCGTCGTGCCGCCCGAGAACGTGTTCGTGCCGGTGAGCGTCGTCGTGCCCGTGCCGGTTTGCGCCAGGCTGCCGTTCCCCGCGATCGTGCCGCCCAGGCCCAGGTCGGTCGCGCCGTTCAGCCCCAGCGTGACGCCGGTGCCGAGATTGACTGCGTTGCCGAGCGTCACGCCCGGCACGCTCGCGCCGAGCGACGCCGAGCCGTTGACGTCGAGGGCGCCGAGGCCGAGCGCCGTGGCACTTCCGACGACCAGACTGCCGCCGGTCAGCGCCGTACCGCCCGTGAACGTGTTGTTGCCCGTCAGCGCCTGCGAGCCGGTTCCCGACAGCGTCAGCCCGCCCGCCCCGCCGATGTTGCCGGCGAAGACGCCGCTGCCGCTGCCGGCCAGCGTCAGGTGGTTCGCCCCGAGATCGATCGCCGAACCCGCGACGCCCGACAGCGTGCCGATCGACTGCGGCGTGGTCGCACCGGCCACGCTGAAGTGCGCGCCCGCGCCGGTCAGGTTGACCGGGCTCGACGCGTCAAGGCTGCCGCCCGCGCCGATTGCCAGCGTGCCGCTGCCGATCGTGGTGCCGCCGGTGAACGTCTCGGCCGCGGTCAGCGTCGTCGTGCCCGGGCCGCTGACATTGAGGCCGCCGGTGCCCGAGATGATCCCGCCCAGCCCGAGATCGTTCGCGCCGCCCACCGTCAGCGCGGCGCCCGCACCGAGCTGGATTGCATTGCCGAGCACCGTGCCGCCGACCGTCGTGCCGAGCGAGCCGCCCGCACCCGTCACGTTCAGCGCGCCCGTCCCCAGCGCGCCGGCATTGCCGGCGAGGAGCCCGCCGCCGCTCAGCGTCGTGCCGCCCGAGAACGTATTGGCACCGAGCAGCGTTGTCGTTCCGCTGCCGGTTTGCGCGATCCCGCCGTTGCCGGAGATCACGCCGCTCAAGCCGAGATCGTTCGCACCACTCAGCGCCAACGTCGCGCCCGCGCCGAGGTTCACCGCGTTGCCCAATGCCGTGCCGTTCACGCTCGCGCCGAGCGCGCCGCCCGCGCCCGTGACATTCAGCGCACCGGTGCCGAGCGCCGCGTTGTTGCCGGCGAGCAGCGTGCCGGCGCTCAGGGTCGTGCCGCCGCCGAAGGTGTTCGCACCGGACAGCGTGGTCGTTCCGGTGCCGCTCAGCACGAGTCCGCCGGTACCGTTGATCGCGCCGTTCAGGCCGAGGTCGTGCGCGCCGTTCAGCGTCAGCGACGCGCCGTTCAGGTTGATCGTGTTCGCGAGTGCCGCGCCGGCGGCCAGGTCCGCGCTCAGCGAGCCGCCGAGGCCACTCACGTTCAACGCGCCCCCGATGCCGAGCGCCGAGTTGCCTTCGACGATCAGGCTGCCGCCGCCCGTCAGGCTCGCGCCGCCGGTGAACGTGTTCGCGCCGGACAGCGTCGTCGCGCCGGTGCCGCCGAGCGCCAGGCCGCCCGCGCCGGCGATCGTGCCGCCCAGGCCGAGATCGGCCGAGC